>JAYOII010000501.1:0-2071 GCA_038118685.1 Opitutia bacterium | reverse complement strand
ATACAGGATCAACCGGAAGCTGAAAAAATAGAGATTGAGATAACCGGATTTTTTTTGGTGCAAAACATCATCGGCAACGGTGAGGGACTCCTCTCCCTGAAGGTGGGGAGGAGCATAGGTGACGCTATCGGGGTTGATCCACGACCAAAGAACGCCGGAATTTTCACCACCGAAAAGCGCGATGAGCAGAAGCGGGGCAAAGCATAGCGCCAACCAAGGAAAGGCAGCCAAACCATGTTCCAATTGTCGTCTCACTACGGGTGTCCATTGAGAGTTGAAAACGCGAAAGATCATGATGAGCATGAGCATGCCAATGGCAATGCTCAGCCAAAAGGCGCAACCCCAGAGCCATCCGAGAAAGGGTTCTTTGTCTCCGCTGCTCAATCCAGTGAAAAGACCGATCAGCCCAATGCCGAGACCAACAAAAGATCCGCCAAGCAACTTGGTAGACAGGTCAAATTTGTTTTCCGTCGTTTCAGTCGGGCTCATGAGTCCTTCCCTTTCGTTTGGGCCGTAGCAGAGCCGACGTAGGATTGTAGAGCCCGAACGTAGAGCACGATCGCCCATCTTTCTTTAGGACTGAGCTTGTCTGCAAGTCCTAGCATGTTTTGAGAGACGGACCCCATGGTGATGGCGTTGAAAATTTGGCCGTCCGTCCATGGAGCGGCGTTTTCGAGGTAAGTTCCTGAATTAGATGGGTCGGAAAGGTTGCGGGGGGCAACAGCTAAGCCAAAACGTGACATCGTTCCACGACCATTTCCGTATTCACCATGGCATATTGCGCAATGTATGTCGTAGCGTTCTTTGCCGAGTCTCATGAGGCTCATATCGATTCCGGCTTCTTCCGGGATACTCGATACCCATTCACCGTCGGCAGTTTTTCCAGTACGAAAAGCCAGGCTTTCAAAGTTAGGTTCGGAGGAAAAGACGTTCCCAAGCGCGAGACCATTGCCCCGAATCGCGGTTCCCTCAACGGGAAGCCTGTCGGAGCGTTTGTCAGAGTAGAAGTCATTTACGACTTGAGACTTGTACTTGGCTTGCCGGTCCATGTCCGGGAAAATCTCGACGGGAGTCATTTTGGAAGTGTCCCCCTGGAAGCCAAGGATAGAAACGATCGTCACGACAATTACGAAAAATATTGGAACGAAGTATCTCATTGATCTAGTCGATCGGCTCGCGAATCATGGTTATTGATTTGCCTCCCAGTTTCTTGAGGAATTCCTGAGTCTCGTCTTCGTCGAATTTGGGGTCTTCGACCTCAATGACGATGAAGTATCTGTCGTTCCCACATCTTGCAAACCTGGGATGTTCCATCACAGGGTGGTTGTGTCTTGGTAGCCCATTGAGGAAGAACATCCCGAAGAGCGTACCAAAAGCTGAGAAGAGGATGGTAAGTTCATAAAAGACGGGAAAGGGGTAGATCGGGCTGAAGTAAGGTTTTCCCCCTACGATCAGAGGGTAGTCGAAAGCGTTCATGAACCAAACGATGAGCATGCCGGTACAAAAACCCGTGATGCCTCCGGCAAGAGTGAAACATGGGACTTTGGATCGAGGCAGGCCCATTTGGGCATCAAGCCCGTGCACGGGCATGGGGGTGTAGCATTCCCATATCGTAAAACCCTCTTTTCTGACCTTGCCTGCGGCCTCATAGAGATCCTTTGCCGTGTTGAAGGTGGCGGAAAGCCCGTACTTTATGTCCATTACCTTGGCCATGACAAAATCTTAGTGCTTTCCTCCATGGGGATCGGCTTGCGGCATGACCATCTTTACCTCGGCCATGGGCATGAGGGGTAAAAATCGAAGAAAGAGAAGAAAGAGAACGGAGAAAAAACCAAAGGTGCCGAAGAAGGTGAAAATATCGACTACGGTCGGAGAATAATACCCCCAACTTGAGGGGAGAAAATCACGGGAAAGGGTGGTATTGGCGATGACGAATCTTTCGAACCACATCCCCACGTTGACGAAGATGGATATGACCCAAACCAACGGAGTGTTTTCACGAATTTTGCGGAACCAAAAGAGCTGCGGACAAATTACGTTGCAGGAGATCATAATCCAGTACGACCACCAG
>JAYOII010000500.1:0-2073 GCA_038118685.1 Opitutia bacterium | reverse complement strand
CCATTTGTCCAACCAGAAACCGACGAACCGTATGTCATCGAAAATCAGGCTCCTTGTCGGAAAGCGCACGGGAGAAGCATCCATCGCCCCAAAAGTGACGTGGACGCCTCCCTCGCCAAGAGACCTGGCAAGCCTCAAGGCACTCCGTCCGCCTACTGAATTCAAGGCGAGAGCACAGCCCTTGCCTGCAGTCAATTCTTTGGCCCGAGCCGGGGCTTATCAGGTTGATCCCGATTTTCTTTGCAAACTGGACAACGGACAAGCCTACAGCGGAATTACCCGCGTTTTGGATTACAAAATCTCCTTCTTTCAGGTATTCAAAGTCATTGAGCAAGCGCCAAGCCGTAAGTGGGTTGAGGATGGATATCGCGAGTTGATCAAAAGGAACCAGGGCCGGGAGGAGAATCAGGTCATCGGCCCTCGCCTTGACGTAATCCTGCCAAGCCCCTTCATCATCGGGCATGGCGACCGGGCGCCCGACGACTTTCTCATCGACTCCCGAACCGACGGAAACGACCGTCCCCACTCCTTCGCGTCCGCCCACCGCAGGCAACTCGCGTAATCGACCGTAGGAACCATTGATCAAGCCCAAGTCCGACGGGTGAATGGTTGTCGCTTGCATTTGAATCAAAACCTCGCCCTCACCAATCTCCGGAACCGGAATCTCCTCAAGCTTCAGAACCGACCCGGGTTCCCCATGCTCGTGGTAACGAACCGCACGACCGATGGAAGGGATGCTCACTTCTTCAGCCACCCCATGGCTTTCATCCATGCCCCTGCCCTCGCAGGCCAAGTAGCTACCGGATGATCAGATGGTCTCATTCCGTATCCATGACCACCAAAAGGATAGACATGGAGCTCGTTTCCCTTTACCCCCAGCTTTTCCAGTTCAAGGTACATAAGCACGCTCCCCTCGGCGGGCACACCGTCATCTCCCGTGTGAGCAAAGAAACAAGGCGGAGTATCCTTGGATATTTTGATCTCGGGAAAAAGTTTGTCCCGTTTCTTTCGATCTACAAGATATGCGGGGTAAATGAGAATGCCGAAGCTCGGACGGCAGGACAGTTCATCGGCGGCGTCGACTTTCGGATAGGATCTCGAACGGAAGGACGTCAAGGTCATCACCGCCAAGTTGCCTCCCGCTGAAAACCCGAGAACGCCAAGCCGATCCGGATCGACTTTCCACTCGACTGCGTTTTTGCGAATCATGCCCATGGCCCGTTGGGCATCCTGCAAAGGGGCTTCGTGCTTGGCCCTGTTCTTTCTGCGTGGCACCCGGTACTTGAGCAGGAACCCGGTTATGCCCAATGAATTGAGCCACTCGCAAATCGCGGAACCCTCGTGTTCGTAAGCAAGAATGCTGTATCCGCCGCCCGGACATACCAACACGCCCGTCCCGTTCGCATTTTTCGGGTTTGCGGGAAAGACCGTCAAACTAGGCTTGGAAACGTTGGATATTCGGAGGATACCCCCTCTGGTTTCAGCCTTTTCCGGTCCAACCTCACCGGCTACTTCGCCGGGCGCTTGATCGGGCCAAAGGGAAAGCGTTTCACTCTTGGCATGGACTCCCGGAGCATCAAGGAAGGCAAGTATCTGGAAGATGAAGGCGTACAAGCTCGGTTTTTTCATGAACGCACCTTTCCGAAGGAAGAGGCAATTGAAAAGCAAAAAGATCATTCGGCAGGTTTTTTTACTTTCCGTATGGGACAATAAACTTCAAAACAAAGACTATGAAGATTACCCATGTTCCCATCGCGCTCTTGGCGCTCGGCTCGATCGTACTTTGTGACTTGCGCGGTCAGGAGAAAAAATTGATCGAGGCCTTGGTCAAAGTCGGCGCAAAAGGAAAAGGAAACGAGGAGGCGGTTCGATCCTGGCCTGCGGTGCGAAAACTCAATGCTTCGTCCGTCCCGAGTTTCCTTGAGGCCATGAACAAGGCCAACGACTTGGGTGACAATTGGATTCGGTCGGCGATTTCGGAAATCCTCGATCGAGACCAAGCCGGTTTCCCGGAGAAGGAAATTCTTGCCTTCCTGAAAGCCGATCAAAACACCGGGAGTTCGAGGAAGTTCG
>JAYOII010000499.1:0-2081 GCA_038118685.1 Opitutia bacterium | reverse complement strand
CAATCCCTGTCTCTATATTCTTCATCGTTTCAAATATAAACATGCGTAAAAAAAGTTTTTTTAACCGCACTAATACGTGTTGGGCCCGAAATCCGAACGACTCCGGACCACGCACACGAATGCACAAGGCGAAACCCTGCCTCTTTATTATGACGATAACCACCTCAACAAGCTTGGATCCAAGGAATTGGTACGTGCTATTTTCGAGTGAAATCAGATTGTACCCCGCAGCGGTTGACCAAGGTTGTCGCGCTTACGGCTACAGTTGACGTACGTTGCTCGGTTCGCCCGCTGCATGCAAAGCCCACTGAAGCCAAGACAAGGTGATGGGCTCATCGAAGGTCACGTAAAGAACGTCCGCCCCGGTGAAGGAACCCTCGTGCCTCTTGAGGCTTCCCAGAATCTTGGCCGCCTTGGGGTTTTCGACCCCGATGCTCAAGCCGTCGATGAAGTGAGCGAATTCGGCGGCCGGATCATGGTTGTGAGCCCATTGGTCGCAAAAGTACTCGCAACACATCCGGGAGTCCAAATCCTCGTAGTCAACCTGAGAGGTGATTTTGCGGAGGTTGGTTTTTCCTAAATCCTTTTGCGTGTACCCCTCGTACTTCAGAAAATATTCTCTCCAAGTCGGCACTTCGGGGCGCATCTCGGGTTCCCCTAGATACATAACTTGACCGTCATAAAAAATCTCACGCCGCGCTTTCTTGATCTCCTGCAAATAAGGAGCCCCCCTTCGCTCATAAAAACCGTAGGCTTTTTCCACGAACGATTCGGGAATAACGCCCGGGCGTTTGAAATCCCCGTATCCGCGAATGAAAAAATACTCGCTCATTGTCCGCCCTCCTCATCAGGCCAAAGCTCGGAGCGCCAGGCCCACGGATCTTCCACGATGCCATCGTTCCAGCACTCTTCCCAGCCCTGAACATAGGGAAACAAATCGTACCATCGGCCTTGGATGACTTCCTTCAAGTCCCCCTCCACCGTCGCCTTGTCGGGCAGCGCCCCGATCGCCAAATCGAGATAACCCTCGTTCAACGGGCTGTCCAAGGATGCGGTGACCAAGTAACGATCGTAGTAAGGAATCCAAGATACGTAGTAAGACTCGGGCCAACTGTAGCCCGGAGCCGTATTCGCCCAGTTGATGGCCAAGGCAAGAACCGGTTCGCTGTAAAATCCACGCAAAGGAAGCTTGCGGGCATTTTCCTCCAACCTCGTATGGTAGACCTCCCCGTCCGCATAGGTTCCCCAAACAGGAAGACTCGTGCGGATCGGAGCCAAAGCAATCCGGGCCACCGCATTACCCAGAGCCTCGCTCGGGCAATCCTCCCCCCGCGAACCCGGTCGGCAAACGATTCCCTGCTCTCCTTCGTCCCAAACGGCATCCTTGGGAATGATCTCGTAAGGATCAATCCCTCTGGCCTCCTTGGGCAATTTCTTTTTCAGTTCGAAAAATTCGGCCAGAATCGCGTGTTCCCTCGGATGGAAGTATTCCACCAGGGTTCGAGTTTCCTGTCTTCCTTTCGGTTTTTTGGCTTCGGGCAATCGGTTTGCGCTCATGATTTTTGCTTCCTTTCGTTTTGCTCGGGGAAATTCCCAATGCCTGCAGTGTGGCTTGAAAGCTTTCCTTTCGCCACCGAAGGAGACGTCATACGCGTCATAGGAATGCATTCGAACCAACCCCCAAAGTTTTGTTCGACGTCACTTGTGATTATCAATTATGCAATAGGCTTGTCCCTTGCCCGAACGAAGAAAGCCAATCGCAGCGACGACGATTCGAACCAGTCGCACCTTTCCGCATGGAGCGGTTTTTTGAAACGCCTGCTCCGACCCATCGATCAAATCGGACAACAAGAAAACCTGCGCCCCAAGGAAAGGCGTCGCTTGATCATCGTCAACCGCATGATCAGCCTGTTTGCTCTTTGCCTCCTCATTCGACAGGTTCTGTTGCTCGTTTTCGACGCGAACCAAGACCTCCTGAGTTTCGCCGGTATCAGCCTTTTGGTTTTTTGTGGCTCCATCCTGATTCTCAACGCCACGGGACGTTTTTTTTGGGGAAAGATTCTCTTGTCATACGGCACGCC
>JAYOII010000498.1:0-2102 GCA_038118685.1 Opitutia bacterium | reverse complement strand
AACAACAAGTAAGCAAGTATCTGAGGGCTATGAAGACCCTTATCGTTTTTATATCCTTACTCCTTTCGATCAATGCTTTGCTTGCCCAAGACATTCGTGACTCTTCCCCTAAGGATCTCAATGGATTCTTCCCCTTTGATCCTCCATCCACTCTCAAAGAATGGGAAACAAGAAAAGAGAAATTAGTCCTACGCATGCAAGTGGCGACCGGATTATACCCAATGCCGATAAAAACTCCCCTCAATGCGGTCATACATGGAAAAATCAAGCGCCCGGGATTTACGGTTGAAAAAGTCTATTTCGAAAGCGTCCCCGGTTTTTATGTTACGGGACTCCTTTTTCGTCCCGAAAACCCAAACCAAGAAAAGCTGCCAGGCGTACTGAACCCCCACGGACATGGCGGACGACTTCAGGACTATGGAGAGAAAGGGGTTTTAAATCAAATTGTGATTGGTGCGGAAAGATTTAGGGAATCCGGACGAATGCCGAAAATGGCCCGTTGTGCAACCCTCGCAAGAATGGGCTGCGTGGCCTTTCTCTACGATATGATTGGATATGCAGATAACCAACAACTATCGTATCAACTTGCACATAGATTTGCCACAAGACGCCCGGAATTTGAAAAGACTGAAAACTGGGGACTGTACAGTGCTCAGGCAGAGATGCGCCTCCTCTCCATCTTTGGATTACAGACATGGAATTCCATCCGTGCACTTGACTTTCTTGAATCATTGCCCGATGTGGACCCCCAAAGAATTGCAGTCACCGGAGGCAGTGGTGGGGGAACTCAGACTATCCTTCTCGGTGCCCTGGATGATCGTCCCATCGCCTCCTTTCCAAACGGTATGGTATCTTCCTCGATGCAGGGAGGATGCACCTGCGAAAATGCCAGCCTTCTCCGTATAGGAACAGGAAATGTTGAAATGACCGCTCTGTTCGCACCCAAACCTCAGGGTATGACTGCTGCCAATGACTGGACGCGGGAGATGCTGGTCAAAGGGAAGGGTTTTTCGGAACTCAAGGATCTTTATTCCCTTTACGGAAAATCAAAGAATGTGATTTGCCCAGACCTGACTCACTTCAACCACAACTACAATTACGTTTCCCGGGCGGTTATGTATTCCTGGTTCAACAAACACATGAAACTCGGTCTTCCCGAACCTGTGGTCGAGGAAGACTTCAAACTACTTACCAAAGAAGAACATGCGGTTTGGAACGATAGGCATCCCAAACCAGTAGGCGGAGATAATTATGAACGGGACTTGATGAAACAACTTAACGCACGCGACCGTCAGCTCGTAAAAAAACTGTGTGAGAGCGGAACATCAGAAGAGATGTTATTGGCTTGGGAAACAATCGTAGGCAGAAGTTTCGCCGACTCGAAAAAACACAA
Organism: Opitutia bacterium; assembly: GCA_038118685.1. GTDB lineage: Bacteria > Verrucomicrobiota > Verrucomicrobiia > Opitutales > Seribacteraceae > Seribacter. The sequence continues at coordinate 709 of JAYOII010000498.1, read as the reverse complement.
ATTCCAAGTAACTGAAGAGAAGCTAATCAATGAGACAACAGGGGAAGAAATCAAATGGATCCTACCTTCAAACCTTTCGTCCAGTGAAAAACGGATTATTCATTTGGGAGAATTCGCTGAAGGAAAAGGGTCTGGTGCCATCCGCCCAGTTCTTTTCAGGCAGAACCGAAAAGGACCGACAGAAAAAGTCGCCAATTCCAGGGAATTTGCCGGTTACACCCATGGATACAACCATTCACGCTTTGCCCGGCAGGTTCATGATCTGCTCTCCGTGATCGCTTACCTAGACTCAAAAGACGAGAAAACCATTGAGATCCGTGCAGGGAAGGGATTTGAACCACAGGCAATTGTTGCATCCTATCTTGCTGGCAATTCAATCAAGAAGGTGGTTGTCGAATCCTCCGGTTTTCGTTTTTCTGAAATTGTCGATTATCGCGACCCTCGCTTCCTTCCCGGAGCCATCAAGTATGGCGACCTCGACTTTCTCATCCAATCCCTTGACCAAAAATTTAAACAATCATGATTCACAAATCATTCGCCATCCTTTTCTTTTTCATCTGCTTTTTCCATTCCGGAAATGCTGCTACAAAACCAAACATTATATCCATTCTTGTTGATGATCTTGGTTACAGTGATCTTTCATCATTTGGCGGAAAAGACATCAAGACCCCCGCAATTGACAAACTGATGAATTCCGGCATGCGGATGA
>JAYOII010000497.1:0-2104 GCA_038118685.1 Opitutia bacterium | reverse complement strand
AAACCGAAAAATATTACACGCAAATTGCAGGGAGAGGCTTAAAAATTTGAAGGTTTGCCTGATCGTTGATGTACCCCAAATTGGAGGAGCTTCAATCGCAGCAAAAAGAACCTTTGATGCTGTCGAAGAAATGACCGAACTCAGCATGATCGCATCTAATGTCGATCAAGGGGAAGAAACCCCCTTCTTTTGTCTGCAACCGGGCGAAAAGTTTAAAATCTTCGAACATTTTGGAAGTAGAATTCTTCCATTAAGCTTATACCTCAAGCTTAGAGATGGGGAGCTGAAGAGACAATTAAGCAAAATTCTAAAACGGATTAAGCCAGACATAGTCAATTTCCACAACATTCATAGCGCAGGTTGGCCAATGGACCTAGTCTCAAAAGCATTGGATCATGCACCCGTCGTCTGGACTCTCCACGATTGCTGGAGCTTTCTTGGTTCTTATTATCCGACTCACGCCCCGTCGCCTGACGAAAGAACGCTTGGTAAGCTTAAAGCAACCTGGGCTTCATTGAAAAGAAGAACTCGCCCCCATTCCCTATCGGCATTAACACCCTCTGCGTGGATGCAGAATCAAGCGTCGTCATCTTTTTGGGAAGGTGCCCTCATCAAGACTATCCGCAATCCGATTCCAGAATCATTCTTCGTGAAACGCGATCGGGCGTCTTGCAAAAAAGCCCTGGGCTTAAGTCGGGAAAAACCAGTAATTCTTTGCGTTGCAGGAAATTTGGACGAGGAAAGAAAAGGAGGTACGACCCTCAAACACATCCTTTCCTCAAACCTACCTGATCTTGCTCAGTTCGTTCTAATCGGAAATGGAAAAGGTTATGAGAAATCGGACCGTACGAAGATCAACAATTTGGGATTCGTCAGGGATGAAATAACCATGCAGCTTGCATACCATGCCGCCGACCTGCTTTTGCACCCCGCTCCGATTGACAATTTGCCCAATACGGTCTCGGAATCAATGAGTTGCGGCACACCCGTTTTGGCATTCGATACCGGCGGTCTGCCCGAAATGGTCATTCCTGAAAAGAGTGGGTGGCTCGTTTCGGAAATAGACCACGAATCCATCGCCAGGGAGTTAGGTTCCATCGTCAATTCAAGGGCCTATGAAACTTTAAGAGAAAGTACGCAGCAAACCGCGTTTGACCTTTTCCATCACAAAGAAGTCGCCCAAAGCTACAAAAATCATTTTCAAATGGTGAAAACCAAAGGATGATCGAATTGGAAAAGAATCTAGGTATTGCCAATTCCGATTGGCTCATGAGTACCCGCGAAAAACTTGGCCTGATCGGGTTGCTCGAATTGTTAAAGCCAAAGAACGTCCTCGAATTCGGCTACCACCGCGGAGGCGCCACCAAATGGTTATCAAAATATTCCGAATCTTTAATCACTGTCGACGTTAATGAGTCCGTGGGAAAGGCGGAAGATGATTTTCCTAACGCAAGAGCTTGGAACTGCCCTACGCAAGAAGCACTGAAGCGGATCAAGGACGATTTGCTTCAATTCGATCTCGCGATCGTTGATGCCGATCATTCGCGTAATGCAGTTGCTTCTGACATTCGCGGTCTTTTGGATCATGCAAACGTCATCTTGATGCATGACAGTTGCAATCCAGACTGTCGCAAGGGGATGAAAGACGCCCTCCAAGAACAAAGGTCCCACGGATACTATTTGGATTTCATTACTTCCGTATCCAAGCACGATGGTCTTTGGGGTGGGCTCGGTTTGGCTTACCGGTCAGAGAATCCAGGTCTGGTCCATGAGTTCGAGGGTGAAGTATCGCCCTATCCAATGCTGGCCTTCCAAAATGCGATGAGACTCAAACCTAAGATAAAATCACTCAAAGGTCGTTTGAGCGATAAAATCGAAGTCTTCAAAAACAAAGGCAAAATCATTTGCGGGAAAATACGTGGTCACTGAAGAGTCCAATTGGAGTAAATCACTCCCGTACCAATTTTTAGAACACCATGCAGAAGCAATTGAAGCCAAAATGATTATACTATGAAAATTCTCGTGACAGGATCATCCGGACTTATCGGGTCGGAAGTCTGCAGCTACTTTGGCCAACGAGGGCATCAAATACACGGTATAGACA
>JAYOII010000496.1:0-2104 GCA_038118685.1 Opitutia bacterium | reverse complement strand
TTTCTGAATTCGAAGTCCGGACGGAATCAAGGCTTGCTCAAAAGCATCGAGCTCGCGATCCCCACCGCCTTTTTTGAGCAAGGAATTGCGCTCTCGCAAAGCCCGATGATAAAGCTGAAGGGATTGAAAGTATTCAGTTGAAGCAGTGGAGAGCAAGAGATCCAACCATTTCCTTCTTTCCGACGGACCTTCGCGAACTAGACGGAAGTCCCGGGACGACAAGGCGACCGAAGGAAATTCGCCAAGAAAATCTCCTAGCTTGGAAAGCTTTTCCCCATCGAGAAACAGGCTTTTTTCCCCCTTTGGTCGAAAAGAAAGCAAAATCTCCCGGTCCTTGCCTTTCCCGTCCGAAAAACGGAAAAACATTCGGCATTGATCGCATTCTTCCCGGACGAGTCCATCCGTTCCGGATTTGCGAAAGGAACGCAGGTTCGAAGACATCCCAATCGCCTCAAGAAGGTTCGTTTTCCCTTGGCCGTTTGGCCCGATGAAAAATACCCGGTCGCTCTCGAAGGCCAAGCTCGCGGACTCAACGTTGCGAAAGTTTTCCAAGTTGACGTTAAGAAGACGCAAAACAGTCCTTCAGAGGGAGATGACGGACGAACCCGGCGAATCTTCATCGAGTTCATCCCGGGCAGCGCAAAAGGCCGTGGCAAGATTCATCCAATCATGCTCCGTCTGTTCCGCATAGGCGCTTACACGGACAAGACGCCTGGCCTGCTCCGGAGAAAAACCCATGGCCAAAGCGACCGAAGACGGATCGTCCGTTCCAGTCGAACAGGCGGAACCGGTGGAAACCTCGAACCCCAACTTGTCGAGCTTTCCGACATAACGGAGGTTTTCGTAATCAGGCATGAGCAACATGGAAGTATTCCACAGACGGGGCGCCTCTTTGCCTAGAATTTGCAAGCCTGGAAAACCGGTAAACATGACTTTCTCAAAGGCATCCCGCCAGCATGACCTGTCGGAGAACTCAGGGAGACGGGCGTTCATTAGCTCGAATGCGACGCTCATGGCCTTGACCGCAGGATAATTTTCGGTTCCGCTGCGCCGGTCACTCTCCTGACTCCCTCCCAAAACGAATGGTCTGGCCAAGTCACTGACTAAGATTCCAACACCCTTGGGCCCACCGAGTTTGTGGGCGCTTGCGCTGAAAGAGGAACAAGCGGACAGCCCGGATGAAGAAAGTTTTCCGATCCACTGAGTGGCATCGCAATGAAAGTGAATTCCCCGTTCTCGGCAAAGATCGGCCAACTCCCTCCAGGGTTGCAGAACCCCGGTTTCGTTATTGGCCGCCATCAACGAAACAAGCCGAACCTCGGAGTCTCCATCGAGCAAAGCGGAAATCCGTTCAAGGTCAATGACTCCGGTTGGTTCGACGGGAAAGGTTTGAACCCGTTTGGAGAACCAATGATCAGCCGGAGCAAGAACACTCGGATGCTCGATGGAGGAAACCAAGGCCCGGGCACTTGGTTCGAAACAACGGGCGGCATGAGCAAAAACAGCGTTATTTGCCTCAGTCGATCCGGAAGTAAAAGTAACGCTTTCCTTATCAACCTCCAATAAGCGGGCGATGCTTTCCCTCGCCCGATCAAGCCGGATCCGAACGGCAACTCCCGACCGGCAAGGAGAGGACGGGTTTCTCCAACTTTCTCGCGAGGCGTGGTCGTAAGCCTCCCGAACTTCGGCCCCGGGCTTAGTCGTCGAGTTGTTGTCGAAATACGCCATTTGCCGGCAAGCGAGGAGACTACCGGCTTGGTGGAACCGGTGGAATGCGGAGGGTTTGCCCTACCTTGAGGCTGTTTTTGCTGGGCAAACTGTCCCGATTGGCTTGGAAAATGCGATCGATATGGGAAGAGTCTCCGTAAAACTTCCGACTTATCGCGTACAAACTATCTCCTGCTTGCACAACGTACGATCTGACTTGAGGAGGCTGGGGCGGAGGGACCGGTTGGGGTGATACCTCGATGGGAACCGCTTCTCCCGGGACCTGTCCCGCATCCTGCAAAGGAGCGCCCAGCCGAGCCTTGTAATCATCGACTTGGCGTCTGAGCTTGGCGTTTTCCTCCTGCAGGGAGATGAGCTCGAGGTAATCTTCGTACGG
>JAYOII010000495.1:0-2112 GCA_038118685.1 Opitutia bacterium | reverse complement strand
ATGAAGGAAGACGATCCCATGCTTTGCACCGCTTACGCCGTAATCGCCCTCAACCGGGCTTTGATCGGCAGGAATGAATAATTTGGGGTAACCGATCGAAGCAAGCCTTGCCAAGGGACGTCCCCTCGCCTACTAGTTCACGGATCAATCCATGAACAAACCAGCCCGCTTTCTCCTTCCTTTTCTTTCCTGCTTTCTCGCCTCCGGACAGGCGATCGCCGAACTGCCTACGGTCAACCCGGCCGAAGTCGGTCTGTCCGGGCAAGCCCTCTCAAAAGTCGACGCCAAGATGGAAGAACTCATCAAGGAGCAACGCTTGGCCGGCGGGATCGTGGTCATTGCCCGCAAAGGAAAGATCGCCCATTTCAAACCCTATGGCCTGCGCGATCGCGAAGCCAATCTCCCCATGGAGAAGGATACCCTTTTTCGCATCTACTCCATGACCAAAGCCATCACCTCGGCCGCCGCCCTGATGCTTCACGAGGAAGGCAAGCTCGGGTTGAACGACCCGCTTTCGAAGTACTTCCCGAGCCTCAAGGACCTCAAGGTCCACACCAAAAACGGCTTGGTTTCTCCCCGGCGCGAACCCACCGTCAGCGACCTCATGCGCCACACCGCGGGTTTGACTTACGGACGGACCAAGATTCCTTCCATCGATCAGGCCTACGAAAAGGCCAAGATGCTGGACCGCGGAACGAAACTCAACCCCATGATGTCCGGCATGTCTTCGGTGCCTCTCGTCTTTCAACCCGGAACCGATTGGCGCTACGGATGCGCCACCGACGTCCTGGGGGGAGTGGTCGAGGTGGCCTCCGGCCAAAAGCTCGACGTCTTCTTTCGGGAACGCCTTTTCAAGCCACTCGGCATGAAGGATACCGGTTTCTACGTTCCGCAAGAAAAGGTCGGCCGCTTCGCCGTCAACTACCACTACAAGGAAGGGCGGCTCAGCGTGAAGGACGCCCCCAAGACCAGCAAATACTTGGAGAACCCCGCTTTCCTATCCGGCGGAGGGGGCCTTTGCTCGACTGCGGACGATTACATGCGCTTCCTGCTAATGATCTCCAAGGGAGGTAAGCTCGGCAAAGTACGCCTGCTCAAGGAAAAAACCGTCCGGCTCATGACCACCAACCAAATACCCGAAGGAGGCGGATGGGTGACCTTCGGCAATCAAATCCGCGAAGGGGTCGGGTTCGGCCTGGGCTTCTCCGTCCGGGTCAAGATGAGCGATTGGGACCCCGATGGGCGGATCGGCGAATACGGTTGGGGCGGAGCCGCCAGCACGCACTATTGGATTTCTCCGAAGGACGACCTGGTGGTCCTCACTCTCGAGCAAGTCATGCCCTACTCCTTCAACACCGAGTGGGCGCTCAAGGGGCTGATCTACGAGGCAATCGAAGACTGACTTCCTCTCGTTGGCTTGAACGGTCGGGCAAACTACGGGAAAACAGAAAGACGGGTATGACTTACCGAGCCGAAATAGATGGCCTGCGGGCCTTGGCCGTCGTTCCCGTAATTCTTTTTCATGCGGGCGCGGATGTTTTCGGCGGAGGATTTCTCGGCGTCGACGTGTTCTTCGTGATCAGCGGGTATTTGATTACTTCCATCATTCTCAACGAACTTGCCGATGAAAAATTCAAGTTGATCAACTTTTACGAACGCAGGGCGAGAAGAATATTGCCCGCTCTCATTCTGGTTCTTTTCGTTACGGCAATCGGATTCCTGTTCTTCGTCAATCCATCCGGGCAGGAAATGACGATGCTTGAAGACAGCATCATTTCATCGATTTTCTTCTCTTCGAATTTCTACTTCCCCCTGCACTCCGGATACTTTGCCGCCGATGCCGAGCTCCTCCCTGCCCTTCACACCTGGAGCCTGTCCGTGGAGGAACAATTTTATCTTCTTTATCCCCCCTTGGTTCTCGCATGCCTGAAAATCGGCAACCGCACGCTAACCTTCTTCATTGCATCCGTTTTCGTGATCAGCCTCATCGGCGCCCAAGCCGGAACGACCTTTTTCTCCAAATGGAATTTTTACCTTTTGCCGACCCGGGCCTGGGAGTTGGCCATTGGCGCGACGTGCTCGGTTTACCTACGCAAGGACAGGGGAACGCGC
>JAYOII010000494.1:0-2117 GCA_038118685.1 Opitutia bacterium | reverse complement strand
GATCCATTTTTTCACTTTTGGAACTGGCGAGAATCCGGCCGTCGATTCCTACGATCACAATGGCGACATTCACCTTTTGGACCAACGATTCACGATGGCAGGCACCCAGAATTTTCAAAGCCGTGGTGGTATCCAGTCTCGGAATTTCTTCTAATTTTACTTTTCCGTGTAACGTTAAACCGCAAATCAACAGGATAAAAAATATAGGTTTCATTTTGAATGAGTTCATTCTTTGCCAACCTTGGGCAGATTTCAATCGAGAACTTATTGAGGGACTTTCCGCAGCTCTTGCATCTTCATACCAAGGAGTGCCCGAGGGGGGACTTGAACCCCCACGACCTTGCGGTCAACGGATTTTAAGTCCGCTGCGTCTACCAATTCCGCCACTCGGGCTTTCCTAAGCAGACATTCATATCAGAGCAGACGCCTGAATCGAGAAAATAGTGCCCAAGGTCTCCAATAGGCGCGGAAAATGAGTCTTCGGACTCCTAACCAAAGCATTCAGTCCGGTTTCTCTTTTTCTTCCCAACCTTCCGAATCCGGTTCTTCTTCCTCCGGACTCTCATTCTCATCTCCGTCCTTTCCGGATTCATCGTTTCGACTTCCCGGTTCATCCCATTTCTTGGGGGCGAACCCACCCGCCGCCGCCTTGACGCGCAAATCCCGCTCGGCCCGTTCCAATCGGCGCTTGCGCTCGTTTTCCGAATGAAGGACCTTGAGCACCACGAAGGCGCCGGCCAAGCCAACGAGAAGGACGATTTCCCAGACCATCAATCCCCCGACGTCACCAGAACGTCCCCTTCCGCAAGATCGGTTTCAAGCACCCCCTTGGCCTTGGGGAAAAGCCGGAAGGCCTCGACCAGCATCCATATTTCCAAAGCGATGGTGGCCAATCCGATCCCACCCAGCAGGTAATCGGGGGTTTCGCCGACCAGCCAACCCGGATTCGTAAAAAGTTGGTGATACATCGCCCAAACCGGGGTGATGAGCATGAAGATCATGGGCAGGACGAGAAACCAGACCGGCTTGCCCCTCCGCCAAAGATAGAAAGTGATAACCAGGAACGAAAGACCGGCCAGCAATTGATTGGTCGCTCCGAACAGAGGCCACAAGAGAAGCCCGCCCTTGCCTGCGTTTTCGATCGCCCACGCCTCCCCGGAGGGAGGAGCCGCAGCCATTGCTCCGGCGAGAAGAACCGCGAAAATAGTCGCTCCGTGCTTGTTTCTGAGAAAGGCCAACAACCCTTCTTTTTCAGGACTCAGAGTTCTTCCGATTTCCTGAATGACGTACCTTTGCAAACGGCAGGCGGTATCCAAGGTCGTACCGGCGAAAGAAGCGACCAGGACGCCCATCAAGGCAACCGCCACCCCGGCGGACAAGCCGATCGCCATCAGAAAATTAGCCGAACCGTCCACGAAGGCGCCAACCTTGGCGCCCAAGCCCTTGGCGGCGCCCCAGGAAGCATAGCGCTCCGCCCACGCAGCCTCCCCTACGACCGTTTTTCCCTCCGCCATCACGCCCAGACCGAGTCCCGCCCCGCAAGCCAGAATGACCAAAGTCGCCAAAAAGCCCTCCGTGAGCATACTCCCGTAGCCTACGAAACGGGCATCCGGCTCGCTCTCGATCTGCTTGCTGCTCGTTCCGCTGCTGACCAGGCAATGAAAGCCGCTCACCGCCCCGCAGGCGATCGTTATGAAAAGAAAGGGAAAGATCATAGGCGCTCCCTCCGGCGTGGGGTTGAAAGCCGGGGCCACCATGGTCAGCTCGCCACCACCCGCCCCACCGGCGAAAGCGGCCGCGAAAAGACCAAGCACGATCAGGGCGAGCGCTGAGATCAGCTGAAGGGAATTCACGTAGTCCCTGGGCTGGAGCAGAGTCCAAACCGGAAGGACGGAGGCGACGTAGGAATAGCCCAGCAGTACGACCACCCAGGTCCAAACCGACCAACCCGCCATCGTCGCGTTGATGCTCCCCAAAATGCCCGAATCCCCGAAAATCACCGACAAGTACATCACGCCCAAAGCCACAAGAGAGGGCATCAGCAGTCCGAAGCCCTTGCGGTGAAGCATCACTCCGATGGCCACCGCGATGGGAATTTGCACCACGCAAGGGAAGAT
>JAYOII010000493.1:0-2126 GCA_038118685.1 Opitutia bacterium | reverse complement strand
TTCCATGACCTTGGCCGCAAAGCGCTATTTTGGAGCCAACCTCTCTTATCCGACCGCTACCCGGTTGGTCGGAATTCCCGGAAACCAAACTTTGGCCGAAGGCGCCGATTTTTCCCTGTCGGTCCGGGCAGAGGGACAGGTCCCTGCGCAGGGGTTCATTCACCTGCGAATCTCGGAGTCCGAACCATGGCGAAAGATCGAGTTGTCGCGCAATCAATCAGGAGAATTTCTACACCTGATGAACAACCTCGAAAGTAGTTTCCAATACTTCGTGGAAATTGGCGATGCGGTTTCCCACCGCCCCGAAGATCCTTGCGAAGTAACCGTTGTCGCTCCCCCCAAGGTCGTCGGGCAAGAGCTATCCGTTTCGCCCCCTCGATACACCGGACTGAAGCCGTTCGTCGTGGATAATTTGGCGGGCGCCTTTCCGACCGGTTCGAAGCTCGAATGGGTTGTCGAGATGAGCTCTCCGATTGCAGAGGCCCGGCTCGAAGGACCAAGTCAGTGGAAGCAAAATGGAGTCATCGAAGGCGAGGGGACTTCAGTCCGCTTTGCCTTTGCGGCCGATCAGGCAGGTGTCCATCGGTTCATTCCCCGGGGCGCTGCCCTTGGCTTGGAGCCTGAGGGACTCACTTACCGGCTTGCTTTGCGGGAAGATCTCGAACCCCGGGTCTCCATGTTGTCTCCGGGCACCGGCATCAAAGCCACCGCGAACAAGTCCCTCAGGCTGACCGTTCGGGCTTCGGATGACTATGGCTTGGCCGAGTTTGCCATTCTTTACCGTGTAAACGGAGAGGAAGATCAAAGGCGGATCTCCTTGGGCGTTCCGCCTTCCAACGACAGCCAGAAAGACCTCGAGGTTCCACGTTCGGGTACCTGGCCCTTGCAGTGGAAGATTCAGGATGATCTGCCTAACCTTCGCGGCGGAGATTTCATCGAGGTCGCCATCGAGGTGACTGAAGTTGCAGCCGATCCTTCCGTTGCCCGCAAGGTGGTGACCCGGACTTGTGGAATTGAAATTCTTTCTCTTGCCGACTACCAAGCCTACGTCACGAGCCGCTTTGAGACTCTCCAAAACGACCTTGCCGAAACCGAGCGCAGGGAGACCTTGATCCGGCATGCCATCGAGGCCTCCCTCCGCCAATCACAAAATAATCAAAAATGAAGAACCAAGCGCTTGTCATTTCGATCGTCGCCGCAATCATTTGTCTTCCGGGACGCCTTCTCGAGGCCCGGGAAGAAGTCGATCGTGATCTTCTCTCCCAGTCCCGCTCGCAAGAATCGGTGGGAAGGTCGGTGCAATCGACCGTTGCGGACTTGGAAAGTCTGCTTGCCGATCTTGAAAGCAACGGTCTCATTGAGGAAAACATGATCGAAAAGATGAGGGATGCCAAACAAGTCTTGAATTCGATTGGCGAGGAGAACATTCCGGCGGCTACCGAAAAATTGAGGGCCGCCGCCCTTAGTGCCGTTGGTCGAGGCGAAAGGCTTCTTCAAGCCAACAGAGAGGTTGACGGCATACTCAAGGAGTTGAAGAAAACCGCCCGTGACGTCGGGGACGAACAAAAGCGTTCCGCCTATGGCCAAATGATTTCCCAAATGCTGAGCCAGAATCAGGACCTTCAGGAGCAAACCCGGAAATGGGGCGAAGAGCAATTGACCGACCCCAGCCGTTCGGACGAAACCCGTGACGGCGTAAGGGAGAGCCAATCGGAGATGGAGGCTCAGTTCGACGCTCTCAAGGACATGCTCGAAAGGGAAATTGCCCAGCAGGAAGATTCACCGCTCAAGGACGAGTTGCAGGATCTTCTGGATGCTCTCGAGGGCAAAGAATTCAATGCGGACGTTTCACAAGATTTTGCTGAATCCAACTTGGCCGAAACTCCGAATCAACCTTTTCCCGAAACCGGAGATTTTGCCCAAGCCCCTCAAGTCGCCCCTCCTCAAGTCGATGTTCCCAAAGAGCCCAGGCGCTGGGGGCAACCACCCCCTGAGTCCGCCTCCCCTCAGTCCCAGTCTCCACCCAATGAAAAACCTTCGGCTCAGGCACCCAGCCAACCCGAGGGTGGCAATCCTCCTGAAAAACCCGGCGAAAGCGGGAAGCCCGAAGCTCGTTCAAGCACAGG
>JAYOII010000492.1:0-2139 GCA_038118685.1 Opitutia bacterium | reverse complement strand
CAGGGAAACCATCAGCTCAAGATCTCAATCGGCTTGCCCATGTCCGAGGAAGACCCGCGGGTCATAATCGACCGGACTTTCGAATCCCCCGGCCCCCATCACCGGATCAATTTGATCAACGACATCCACCGGCTCAAGTTCGAGGATGAGGGCAACTATTCCATTCTGATCGAAATCGACGATCAAGTCGTACTCGCCAGCACCTTTCCCATAACCAAAATCAATTGATCCCAAATGAAAAGTTCCAGTTCCCCGTTCGTTTTGCTCTTGGCCTTGGGTTGCCTTGCTCATGCGAAGAGTGACGGCGCCAATGCCCTGCCCAAGTTCCCCAAGCCAATCGTCGAGAAAATCGAAGGGTGGACGATCGAGCTCGACCCCGCCCTCAAAACTTCCGAACAGAGCAAACTCCTGGGCGACGTCAGGAAGGCGATGGCCAACCACCTCCAGCGAATCGTCTTCATTCTTCCTCCCGAAAAAACCGAGGCCTTGCGCAAACTGCCCATCCGGATCGACATCGAGCACAAGCTGACCAACATGCAATACCACCCGTCCAAACAATGGCTTACGGCCAACGGGCATGATCCGTCTCTCGAAAAACGCGTTCACGTCCCTAGAGCGCGCAGTCTTCTCGCCCGGGGCACCTGGGCCAAGCACCCCTACGTCATTCTGCATGAGCTTGCCCATGCCTATCACGATCAAGTCCTCGGCTTCAACCACCCGGAAGTACTCAAGGCCTACAAACGCTCGGAAAAAGACGGTCTTTACGAAAGGGTGCTTCTTTACCGCGGAGGCAAAACCCGCCATTACGCCAGAACCAACCACAAGGAATTTTTCGCAGAGATGACCGAGTCCTACCTCGGCGTAAATGATTTTTACCCTTTCGTACGGGCCGAGCTCAAGGAACATGACCCCGAGACCTTTGCCCTCATGGCAAAGATCTGGGGCAAGATCTGAAGGTGAAAAAGACGAAACTCCATCTTTTGCTCGCGCTCTTGGTTTTCCCACCGACCACTTGGGGGGAATGGAAAAAACACGTCGTCGTCCAAGGCAAGGGCAGCATGAACGTGGCGGTGGCTTCCGATTTCGACAAGGACGGCCATATCGACGCGATGACCTCGTTCGGATACGGCGTAACCGTTTTCAAGGGTCCCGACTGGAAAAGCTCCCGCCAAGTGGTCCGGTTCAAGGAAGCCTACGAGGGAAAAAGGAAAATCAGAAGCGGTTGCATACATGGCTGCCTGCTCGACGTCGACGGGGATGGCGACCAGGACTTCGTGGGCTCCAACCAAATGGTCTTTTGGCTGGAATGCCCGGACAAACCGTTCGAGCAGGATTGGACCTTCCGGCTCATCGACGACGAGATCCTCGGTTCTCATTGCCTGATAACCGGGGACGTGGATCTCGATGGCAAATTGGATTTGATCGCCAATTCGGGAAGACCGGCGGACACCCCCTTCCCCAATTCCATCGTCTGGCTCCAAGTCCCCCAAAAGCCGAAGTCCGGAACACCCTGGACACGCCATGTATTCGCGCACAAAGATGCGCCGGGCGGCTCTCATTACTTGGGGTTCGGAGACGTCAACCGGGACGGCCTTCCGGACGTCGCCTGTGGAGCCAAGGGTGGGGAAAAGTTTCCCGGCGGCGAATGGTTCGCCTTGTGGGAACAAGGCAGAGATGCGAAGAGTTTTTGGAAAAAACGAATCCTTTCGGACAAGCAACCGGGGGCCTCCAACATCCTTCCCGGCGATCTAAACGGGGACGGCCTCGTCGATTACCTGGCATCCCGGGGGCATGGCAAGGGGGTCCTCTGGTTCAAGGCGGAAGCCAATTCCATCAAGGGCGGAAGGTTCAGCCCGGACTTCAAGCCGATCGAGATCGATCCAATCATCGACCGTCCGCACTCCCTCGCCCTCGCCGACATGGATCAAGACGGTGACCTCGACGCAGCCACCTGCGGAAGTTTGGCAACCGGAGAAGCGGTCTGGTACGAGAATGACGGAAAGGGCAAGTTCACCCGCCACCTTTTGGGCACGAACCAAGGGAGCTACGACCTGAGGACCGTGGACATGGACGGGGATCGGGACCTCGACGTCCTGATCGCCGGTCACCATAACGCCAACCTCGTCTGGTTTGAAAACC
>JAYOII010000491.1:0-2149 GCA_038118685.1 Opitutia bacterium | reverse complement strand
TCGTACTGGTTCCGACCAACGTACAACACCCTCCGAAAATCGAGGCATACGAAACTGGGATTAACAATTTCGAAGAGGAAACTCCCAAAGAGCGCGACAAACTTATGACTATTGGCAACAGAACCACGACCACCGGCGTATTGTTGATGAAGGCCGACAAAAAAGCGACCAAGGCAAACAAAACCAAGGTAAATTTTATATACCCGTACTTGCAGAATTTGCCTAGTGCTTCGGTAGCCTGCTCTATGAGATGGCAACGGTTCAGCGATGCGCTGATGACAAACATTGCGGCAATCGTAATCGGGGCCTGATTCGAAAAAACCCTGAAGATCTCCTTGATGTTTGGCCATTTGTCGCTGAGATTGAGTCCGGAGACGACGAAGATTAGTCCGATCAGGGAAAGCGCGGTTACGTCTACGCTCACCTTTTCCATTAAAAACGATGTTAACGCGGCACAAAGCAACCCAAGGGCAAGCATTGATTCCCATTCCATATTCTCAAATGACTATTTTATGGCAAGCCGGCCTCCGGAACTGTAAAGTGATATCTAAATCCATCCATTTGAATCATTCTTTCTTAGGGCCAATTTGTCCACCACAACTTTATCCCGTTTCAATATGAACTTCGAAATACACCACCGGCCAAGGCGTTTGAGGGACCATCCGGTTCTTAACTCCATGATTACCGAAACAAGCATGTCTACGGACGATTTGGTGCTTCCCGTGTTTTTGACCGAAGAAGGGGAGTCACCCGAGCCCATTTCTTCCATGCCGGAAATTTTTCGATGGCCCATTGGCGTACTTGTTGAAAAATTGGAGGAATGGAAGGCTCTCGGGATCAAATGCTTTGCTGTTTTTCCTCATATAACTCATTCCAAAAAAGATCCAATGGGCGACGAAATTCTAAACCCTTCGTCATTGGCTTATCGGGCGGCAAGAGAAATAAAAGCGAAAGTGAAGGGTATAGCCCTTATCGCCGACCTTGCTCTAGACCCTTACACCACCCATGGTCATGATGGCATTTTGTCAAGGGACGGTCGAGTGGACAACGACAAGACCGTCGAGGTCTTGGCCCAGGCTTCGATTTTGGCGGCTGAGGCTGGATACGACATGGTCGCTCCTTCCGACATGATGGATGGCCGTATTTTGAAAATAAGAAAATGCCTGGACGGCCAAGGCTATGCGCAAACGGGCATTATATCTTATTCCGCCAAATTCTCTTCATCTTACTACGGCCCCTTCCGGGATGCCATTGACTCAAAAGCCGAGGTGGCTGTCGATAAATCGGGCTATCAGTTAAACCCCGCAAATTTTCGGGAAGCCCAAAGAGAACTCGAGTTAGACCACCTGGAAGGCGCCGACGTGTTGATGGTCAAACCCGCAGAACCGTATCTTGACGTCATTAGACACGCCAAAACTTCTTACAACCTACCCATTGCCGCCTATCAAGTCTCAGGCGAATATTCGAGAATTTGGGCCGCTCACCTACAAGGCTGGCTCGATCTTGAAAAATGCGCCATGGAGTCTCTGCTTTCGATCAAAAGGGCAGGGGCAGATATTATTTTCACCTATTTTGCGGAAAGAGCCAGCAGGCTTGTTTAGCCTTACTCATCTGGAGCACCACCTTCATAGGGAGTGGTTTCCTCCTTTTCTTCTTCCTCCCATTTCAAGTCCTCGTCCGGAAGAAGCTTCTCCTCCTTTTCGGCAACTTCCAACCCGGTGTCCAAATCGGAATAATCCTCGGTTTTGTCTTTTGCCGTATCCGGATCCTCTTCCAAGTCGGCATCTATTGCAAAACCTTCGGGAACAAAATCAAGAATTGCGAAAAGTTCGTCACTGAAGTGACTCCTTTGCCCTTCCAAGAAATCGTTGTTTTGTTTTTCCGCCAAAACCTCCTCCATCTCCTCCTGCGTGTAGGGTTCTGCAAATTCAATGAGCTCGTTGAGCATCGAAACCCTTATTTGGGTGACATGGTTGAGAAAATCAGCATAGGGGCCCTTCTCCTCGTCCAGTACGTCCGGCAAAGCAAAAAGCATGTCTTCGGCCTTCAGGAGAGAATCCCTCACCCGTGAAAGTTTGACCTGCCCGCCCTTTAGTTCTTCCTGGATGGCAAAAGTAAAAAAAGCCTCGTCCACAAGCTGTGACTCAAG
>JAYOII010000490.1:252-2162 GCA_038118685.1 Opitutia bacterium | reverse complement strand
AGGTAGTTGAACGAATCTCCGGTTACATGCTCGAAATCTCCCGCCACGGTCGGATTGAAGAGGAGCATCCAATCGAGCGTATCGGATTGAGTTTTGCTGAAAAACAAAGGGAGGTCGATGGAATGAAGGTTATCTTCGTCGAAAACCGCTGCATCGGAAAAATCAAGATTCGTGGACTCGTAACGAAAACCGGCTCCAAACGCCCAGCTCTCGGCCTTGTGGTAAAAGATCGGGCTCATCAGGGCCCATTGGCTTAAGCCGACCTCCGTAGTCGTTCCTTCGATCTTTCGGTCAGGCGTGTTGGAATAGGAAAAACGAACGGCGGCTGTGTCCGATATGAAATCCTGGCCGGTGGCAAAAGCGCAAGACAGAAACAGGGCGGCGAGACAAGGTGCGAAAAACTTCATGAATTCGTGCTATTGCTTTATCGTCCTTTCGTCAAGGTGAGGTTGGACTTTTTTGACTCCGCAAATAGCTTGAAACCCGTGCACAAGCTCATTCAGACCCAAACTTTACCGGTTGAACAATCCGTTCTTTGGAACTTCGTGTCCGTTCCCCAAAACCTCAACGAGATCACGCCACCGGACATGGCTTTTCAAATAGTCGGTGAGCCTCCGGATCGAGCCAAGCCCGGTTTGCTTTTGGAATATCGGGTCAAAATTCCCTTCTTGGGCTGGACCCCATGGCTCACGGAGATCAAATACGTCGAGGAAGGGGTTTCCTTCATGGACGAGCAACGCGTCGGGCCTTACAAACTTTGGTTGCACGTTCATCGACTTGAAACAGTGGAAGGGGGTACCAAAATGACCGATGAAATCCGTTATCAAATGCCCTTTGGTCTCCTTGGTTCAATCGCTCACGTTCTCTTCGTTCGCCGTACTTTGCGCAGGATTTTCGATTATCGCAGACAGAAACTCGACGAACTTTTCCCCCCTTCCCAAAGTGATCGGTGATCGCGTCTTTTCTCCAGTCCTTCATGACTCAAAACTGGGAAGACCTTCTTCTCCTTCATTGGCCTCTTCCTCCGGAGGAATTGTCCCCGACCATCCCGGACGATCTTTCCCTCGACCTGTTCGAAGGGCAGGCATGGGCTAGCGTAGTCGGCTTTCGTTTGACCAACCTTCGCCTCTCCGGTCTGCGAGCGATTCCGTGGAGTGACTTTCTCGAGGTCAACCTCAGAACCTACGTCCGGGACCGCGAGGGCCGCCGCGGAGTCTGGTTTCATTCACTTGATTCCTCCGATCTTCCCGCCGTCCTCGGAGCCCGCATCTTATATGGTTTGAGGTACTTTCATTCCCGCATTACGATGCAGAAAACGGGCGGAACCCTCTCATTCGAATCGGGGAGGCGATCTTTTAGGAGGCGGGCGGGAGCATCCCTTGCCGCGACTTTGCCGCCCGAAGGAAAAGATTCCCCTCTTGCTCGTTCCCCCCTCGACCAATTTCTTTTGGAACGATACCGGTTTTGGGCCCGCCGAAAGCTTGGCCAGCAATCCTCCTCCGCTTTGGTTCGTCACCGACCCTACGACGCGCGCGTCGTAGAAGGTGGGCGTTACGAAGGCGAGTTGTTCAGAACATGGGGGATGGAAGAACCGAAAGGAGCTCCGGTCGTTGCGCACTACTGCAAAGGTTTTTCAGTCTCGGCTTCGGCTCCGTCATGGGCGTTTGCCACGTTGGGCCAGGCAAACCACAAGTAAGTTCCGTTTTCGAACCTGCTGCAACCATGATGCGGGTTGTCCGGAATCGTAGCCGAATCCAAAGTGGGATGACCCCGAAGCATTGATTCCTCGATCAGTTTCCATAACGCGAAATCCCGGGATGGAATTTTTTTGTTCACCTGCGAGCCCTCGACGATGTCTTTGATTTCGAGGTGCGCGTCCGAAGGGGTTTCGGCCATCGCCACCGCAAGCA
>JAYOII010000490.1:0-242 GCA_038118685.1 Opitutia bacterium | reverse complement strand
TTTGAGCAGTTCGATGTGAAACTCCCCGTTTCCGGTTCTGGAAGCGAGCAGGTTGGCCAAACAATAAAGGTTGGAATCGTATTCGGCGAATTCGACGCAACGCTCGGTGACCGGGCCGTCGAAAAAATGTCCGCATCGGACGCTTCCATTTCCGGAATAGTAGGAATGCTCGGCCCCCCACCACTTGGAGCGGAGAAGACCGGCGCCGTGCACCCTGAGTTTTTCGTCGTCCGCCAAGCGGG
>JAYOII010000489.1:0-2164 GCA_038118685.1 Opitutia bacterium | reverse complement strand
TCGGTGTGCTTGCGGACGGAAACGTCGAGTCGACGCGCATCCACGTCGCAAGCCGCCACCACGTCGCCGTGCATGGCCAAAGCGTCAAAATCCCCCTTGCCTTTTCCACCAACCCCGATACCCGCAACCTGCAAGCGTTCGTTCGCCCCGAAGACCCGGGACGGAAGGAATGCAAAGGAAAAGGCAGCGGATGCTGAAGCCCCGATAAATGCCCGGCGTGAATAGTGATAAGTCGTGCGATGTAATTTCGTCATATTAATGAAAATTCCGTAAGATCTTCCGTTTCTTTAGGCAAAGAGCCAAGCGAGCAAGGGAAAATTTAAATCACGATCAAATTTCTGCGGGAAAGACTTCCCTTTCAATCGGGAGAAGATTCCTTGCTTTTGGGCTTTTTGGCATCGAGTGATCTTTGATTTTTTCTCACCTTTTCGAAGTACTTCGGGCGTTGAGGCAAGGAAAGTTGATAAAAATGATTCATTTCACGGACTCTTGTTTCCGGGTCCAAAGTTTTCCAATAGCGGTTCAGCAAATCCTGTCTCATGTGGAAATCCTTCATCATTTTCGATCGGGCGGCTGGCGCTTTCTCCCGAAAGCGTTTCAACCTCGCTCGCATGCTTTTGCGTTCCTCCGGGGTCATTTTTTCAACGCGCTCAATCGTTTTGCGAATTACCTGCAATCGTTCCGGAGATGCTTCGAGAAAAAAACGCAACAACTCCATTTGCTCTTCGCCCGGAGCTCTTCTCTTTCGATGCCCCCCCTGAGCAGTTCGGTTATGATCCACGGAATCCACCCTCTTGCCTTCGATCGTCTTTTCCTGAGCAGAAGCTTCGTTCTGCTCACCCATGGAAGAGCACGCAAACAAGCAAACGAACAAGATTTGACCGACTGTTGAAATTTTCATGAACCGACTATTCAAAGGACTGATCGAGCATAACCAACAAATCCAAGGTTGATTCGTCCGGCAAAGCTTCCCCCCAGTTCATCTCTTGTGGCATGGCCAACAAGTCCACAAGCAATTCCTTGTCTGAATCAAGCAGAGGTTCGACCGGTTGGACCAAAGGGCGTTGGGTGGAGGAATCGCCCGATTCACTCGGCGCGCCGAAGGGCGAAAGGAGAACGAAAGCCACGCATGCGGCCAATCCTGCAAGCAAAAGGGGGATCAACCGGCCTCTGCCTTTTTCCGAATCGTTTCGGGAAAAGATATCCCGGGCAAGGTTGGCATTTGAAAAGTTTGGCCTGAGGCCTTCTTCCTCCGCTTGCAGGAATCGATCTATCCGCTCATCTAATTCTTCTGGCTTCTTGTTCATTGGGTTTGTCTTAGGTTGGAAAGTGATTTTCTCAAATCAAGCCGGGCACGATGAATCCATGTCTTCACGCTCGCTTCGGTAGACTGCATGACCTCCGCAATTTCGCGGTAACTGAGTTCGCGCTGTACCCGGAGAAGCAAGGCGGTCCTGTGATTCTCGGGTATCAAGTCAAGTTGCTTCATGAGAATCTCCGTCAACTCGGCCGACCGACCGCCTTCCACCTCCCCGGCTCTTTCGATAAACTCGTCAAACACCATTTGCGGCCTTCTCTTTCTTTTCTTGATCTCATCAATCAGAAGATTTCTTGCGATGGTGAATATCCAGGTGGAAAATTTTGCGTGGGGAAGGTAGCGTTCGGCCGAACGATAAATTCGAATAAAAACGCGCTGAGTCAAGTCCTCCGCATCTTCGTGATGATTCAAGGAGCGGAGAAAGAATCGGAACATCGGCATTTTCCATAATTCGATCAACTCCTCCATTGCGTGTTGGTCGCCCGAGGCAATCCGCTCCATCAGAAAAACTTCCCGCTCACGGGGCATAATGGACTCAATCGAATCTGCCTCGTTCATCGCGAACAGAGCCATCTTGTTTACGGGCCATGGACATGCGGATTTCATTCTCGATCATCTCTTGCAAACGGATGAAGGAGCGAAAAGTTTCAACAGGAATGCAAAAGAGTGAAAAATTAACGGTCAAGAGGAATGACTTGAACGGCATCCGCAATGACGTAACCCTCCGTTCCCTCGTTGCTGACGGTCACCGAATAGGACTTGCCTTTGTGGAAAAGGAACGAACCCAGAGAGTGCCAAATCAATTCACGGTCTCCCTTCTTCCTTTGATCCAGAGTCACCTTCACC
>JAYOII010000488.1:0-2171 GCA_038118685.1 Opitutia bacterium | reverse complement strand
CGCATCCGTTCCGGGGATGCTGGCGAGCTGATTGCCGGCGCTCCAGTCTCCTGCACGGATGGAACCGCTGAAGTCAGGGGCAGAGGGCGGGAAAACGTTGATCGAGGCAAAGGAGGAGCTTTGTGCCTCCAAGTCTTGTTGGCTAATGACAAGGGTACCGATGGCCTCGCCGTTTTCGGTCAAAGATGCGTAACCGCCTATTACCTTGCTTACGATCGCCTTTTGGTTTTTGGCCAGAGCCACGGCAAGGGCACTGGAAGAAACTCCGCTTGCCGCTGATTGCACAAGCATGGTATCGGCCGCCCGAATGAACTGCACCGCCTCGGAAGTATCGGAAGAAGTAGTTCCGGGTTGAAGAGCCTGCAAAGAAGAAACGAGGGCCTGCTGGACCAAAGCATCGTCGCTAAGGGGATTGGGATCGCCGTCTTTCCAAGCTCCGAGCTGTCCGGCCAATTCTGCTATGAAGGCCGTGCCTGCTTGACCGGGCGAGGTGAAGGGTATTTTGCGATACTTCGCAAAGGCGTCGACTTGGTTCATTACGTTGGCCAAGCGAGCGGTTTCCAAAAGCACCTTTGTGGAATCGGCGTCCCCGTTGGCCGCTGCAGCCAAGGGGTCGTAGTTAGTCGGGTCAATGGTCGCAGGCAAACCGAGCGCCTGGGCTATCTTGGTCTTGGCTTCATCTTTGGACGTACCCGATCCTTCCGTCATGACCGCTGTAACCAGAGTGGACAGGGGGCTGACTACGGTCGAGTTGGCGTCGGCCACGTAACTTCCCGCAAATGGGCTGTTGGTCGTTACGTCAAACCCACCGGAAACAATGATCCTGCCTTCATTCCAATCAATCTTTCCATTTTGATTCGAATCAAAACGGGCCAATTCGGGGGTGGTCAGGGAAAGCACGAATTGTCCCGATCCGTCCGTCGTCACGGGGCTGGCAAGATCATGAACACCGTCCAACACGCCATTTTCGTAGGCATCGAAAATCACGGTGGAACCCGTCAAGTAACCATCGATTGCCTTGCCTTTGATGACGTACGCAAAATTCTCGACAATTACCTGCAGGACAGTTGAACCCGGATTGCCGGCTTGGTCGGTAACCGAAAAGGTAACTTCGTAAACCCCGGTTTGATTGACGTCTATTGAGTCCTCGCCGGAAACCGTAATCGAAGCTTTGGCGATGGTCCCATCGGTTTCATCGTAGGCCGTGAAAGATGGTCTCACGTAGGCCCCACCTTTGAGAACGTACAAGGGGCCCGGATCTGAAAGGGTTATGGCGGGCGGGACAAGATCAAGGGCGGTAACCACGATGTATTGGGTCTTTGAAAATTCGCGGTTCAAGGAATCGTTGACCTTGTAGTTGACGTGATAGGTTCCGGAAGGGGCTGATTGGGAAACCTGCCACTCGCCGTTCGAGTAGCTGACGACTTGCGAAAAATTGCCTTCCATGGATACGACCAATTCCGTGAGCGTGCCGCTTCCGTCGATTGATGACTCCTTGACGATCGCACCAAGGAGAAGCTTGCCGCCGGCAAAAACGCTCATGGTTTCCTGCCCTGATTCAAAAGTGAATTCGGGAATGGGTGGGGCAAGGTTGTAAGCCAGTGGATCAAGACCCGAAATATCAAGCTCGATATTATCGGGGAAACCGTCTCCATCGGTGTCTTTGGAAAGGGGGTTGGTGAAAGTGGCTTCGGTTTCGAGTTTATCCGCAAGAGTGTCGCCGTCCGTGTCGGCCAGAAATGGATCGGTTCGATATTTCCATTCCTCTTCATTGGTCAAACCATCTCCATCATAACCTTTGCTTTGGTCATCGCTGGTCCAATCAACGGCGGTTTCCCATACGGTGTGGAAATGTTCATCCATCCAAATTTCTTTCTCGGTCAAGGGAACTCTCGGGAATGCCGAAATTAGAATGCTCGTCTCAACCGGTACGCCGGTAATGATGGCCGACGCCCTGAGCCTCACCGTTCCACGCTTCAACGTCGAGCGAAGGGTAAGAATAGCCTGATCGGTCAAATTTGTGTCCAAGCTTGCGATTTTGGAGTAATTTCCATCCGTGGCATTAAAGTCGAATTCCAAAGTCCATTGAGCTTGCGGAGCGAGTGGAGATACCGCATTCCCGTTTTCGTCAAAAGCCTTCAAGGTAAAAGTGGTGGACGCCAAGGGGTCTC
>JAYOII010000487.1:0-2172 GCA_038118685.1 Opitutia bacterium | reverse complement strand
GGTACGACGATCTTTCTCTCAATGAGTTGAAGCCGGTTTACAAGGAAAAGAAGGAGATCGAGGTCAAGGGCCGGGTGGAAGTAGGCCGTAAAATCTTCCAGACCCACCTGTCGGCAGGTTGCGCGCGTTGTCACAAGGTTGGGGGGAATGGTGGTGATGTCGGGCCTCCCCTTGACGGGATCGCTACCCGCAAGCAAAGGGATTACATTTATAATTCGCTGGTTAAACCGAATGAAGTTCTGGCCGAAGGGTTTGAAAAGTTCGGAGCGAGCCCGATGCCACCGATGGATATTCTTCTTGATCGTCAGGAAATTGCTGACGTCATGTCCTTTCTCTTAACCCTCAAGTAATCGAATTATGAGCATTGAAAAACCAAAAGTAGCGATCATCGGACTCGGTTTCGGAGCCGAGTTCATTCCTATTTACCAACGCCATCCCAACGCCGAGATCGTAGCAATCTGCCAACGCAACGAGGAGAACCTGAACAAGGTTGCCGATGAGTATGGTATCGAGAAGAGGTTCACCGACTACGAGCAACTGTTGCAGGATCCGGAGATCGATGCGGTTCACATCAACACTCCGATCCCTCATCACGCCGAGGCGACTTTGCAGGCGATGCGGGCAGGCAAGCACGTCGCTTGCACCGTGCCCATGGCGACTTCCGTCGAGGATTGTGAAGCCATCGTCAAGCTTTCCGCGGAGAGCGGCATGAAGTACATGATGATGGAGACCGTGGTCTATGCCCGGGAGTTCCTCTACATGAAGGAGCTTTACGACAAGGGAGAGCTCGGAAAACTCCAGTTTCTCAAGGCCAGTCATCAGCAGGATATGGACGGGTGGCCCGGTTATTGGCCCGGTCTGCCACCGATGCATTACGCTACCCACTGTGTCGGTCCGGTCCTTGGACTGGGTCGGCACGATGCCGAGTACGTAAGCTGCTTCCCAAGCGGAACGATTCGCGAGGAGATGCACGAATGCTATGGCTCTCCCTTTGCCGTCGAGACCACCCACTTGAAGTTCCGCAACAGTGACTTGAGCGCCCAAGTCTATCGGTCGCTCTTCGACGTCGCCCGCCAGTATCGCGAGAGTTTCGAGGTTTACGGCTCCAAGAAAGGGGTCGAGTGGCCCTTGATCGAAGGGGAGCCTCTGGTTGTGCATACCGCGAAGAAACCGGAGCCTGAAATTCCTGAAAAAGTGGAATGCCCTGATTTCGCAAAGTTATTGCCCGAGGAAATCGCGCCTTTCACGACAGGCGGGGTATATTCAAACGAGGATGGCGAGGAACACCTCAGTTTCACGCAAGGCGCCGGTCACGGGGGTTCTCATCCCCATCTCGTTCACCAATTCGTAGAATTGCTCAGAGGGCAGGGCGAGGGTTACCCCAATGCCGTTCAGTCGGCCAACATCACGCTGACCGGAATTCTTGCTCACGAGTCCGCACTCAAGGGTGGTGAGTTGGTCAAGTTGCCAGACTGGAGCTTTTCCGAATAGGCGAACTCTTCCCTGAATGATCCTCTCTCCTTCCGCTTAAAAGGTTTGGTAGCCCGACTTATGACAATAGTCTGATGATGACTCTAAAATGAGATCTTTTCTTCGACTCTGTTTGGCTTGTCTGACGCTTGGCGTTTTTTCCGTTCAGGCTGATTCCCAACTCGATGCCATTGTCGGCGCTCTTCAAGGAATTGACGATCCCGGCATTCAAGCGAGTTTCCTCAAGGGGATGCTCGGCGGACTGGATGGTCGCCGCGACGTCGATCCGCCCAAGGGTTGGGCTGAGCTTAAAGCAAAACTTGAAAATCAGGGCAACGAGGAGGTCATCGGCTTGGTCGGCCGGATCGGCCAGGTTTTCGGTGACGAATCGGCAAGCGATTCAGCCTTGGCTACGCTCATGGATGGGAAAGCCACGCTCGATGACCGAAAACTTGCTTTGGCTGGGTTGGTTGCCCAAAAGAATGCCAAGCTTCCCCCCAAACTCGTCCTCCTTCTTGACCAACCTCTCGGAACTGAGGCAATCCGTGCCTATTCCGCCTTCGACTTCAAGGCCGCTCCCCGTATCCTCTTGTCTAGATACTCCAAACTTGGATCCGAAGAAAAGCGCGTGGTGGTCGAGACCTTGGCCTCGCGCAAATCCTATGCCCGTTCTCTTGTCGCAGCGATGGGTAAGGGCAAGGT
>JAYOII010000486.1:0-2180 GCA_038118685.1 Opitutia bacterium | reverse complement strand
GTGGAGTTTGATTACCCTTTTGCCCCGTATACCTGTGCCCGATTATGCTTATTGCATAAGAACCGGCGGATGGGAGCGTGCCAGTGATCATTGGTCCGTTCACGTTCCCGTTGTAGGACAAACTTGCCGGAAGACCACTCACCGTATAGCTGAAGGCTTTGTAGTTACCGCCGGTCATGAATGCGAAATTGAAAGATTCGCCGGAAGTCCCTTGAACGGAGTTACCCGAATCCGATGCCACGTAGGTGGTTGCCCCGGAAAGGGCGTGAACAGAAGAAACGCCTGCTAAAGTTGGAAGTATCGTTTTGAAACACCATGACTTTTGAATCATACCGACGCTTGCCGCGCCAAGTTGTTTGAACAACGGAACAACAGGCATGCGACAAAGAGTCGCCATGACCAAAAACCACGTGGCTTTGGAACGCAGGCGTATTAGTTGCACCCGCACCCCCCTGCGGAAATGGCTTTTCCTCCCCGTGAAGCTTCCCTGCTGAAATAAGCATGATCGTACATCATAGAGCCAAGATCGTCGCGATCAGGTCGCATGAGATAATCGGCTAGGAAGACACGGTCCATCTGCTCAACCGTTACCTTGGGGGAACTACACCCGGCAAGGGCTAGCAGAACAAAAAAGAGAAACGATATGTTTTTTTTGGCAGTCATTGATTTTGGCATAAATACTTTTCGAAGCCCTTTGACCAGTAAAGCGCCCGATCCGTGCGAAGACAACCTTCGGCTCCAAAATAGTTTTCAATTACCCCTAGTCCTTCTTTACTGTCGCAAAGCAGGGAGCAGGTGGCCAATGCCCCGGCCTCCAGGCAGGTGCTTGCAAGGACACTTGCTGAAAAAACATTGCTTGAAACGGGATACCCCGTTCGGTGATCGATCAAATGACTGAAGCGCTTTCCGTCCTTTGCAAAAAAACGAGCATAAGTCCCGGAAGTGGCTACCGCCATGCCTTTGAGCTCCAAAGCAAAAGCAGGACGACCTGGCTCTTTTGGGTTTTCGATCCCGATGATCCAATTGAGGGCTTCTTTCGGGCAACCGAGAGCATGGATATCGCCGCCAAAATTCACCATCGCGTTTTCAACTCCGCAAGACTTGAGAATTTCGATTACCCGGTCGACTGCATACTCTTTTCCAAACCCCCCGAAATCGAGCCCCATGCCGGGTAGAGGAAGGAAAACCTCATCTTGGTTCAAAACAACTTTTTTCCATCCGACCAACTCAATGGCCCTCTTGATTTTGTCATCGGAAGGAATCTCGGGAGATTTTTTTTTGAAATCCCAAAGCAAAGAAATGGGCAACGTGGTCGGATCGAAGAGTCCTTTTGTAATGAAGTTCAGACTTTGACAAAGACCGAATAATCTCCTGTCTTCCTCCTCCAGAGGCACCGGTTCGAGGCCAGCGAGGGAATTGACCTTGGAAACGAAACTTTCTTTGATAAATCTCGAATACCGAAGCTCGAAATACCTGACCCATTTCAAAACTTGCGAGCCAATCTCTTTTGCCGAAACATGATTTCCCGAATCATAGAGCAGACTGCAATGCGTTCCCATGGCTTGGAATTGCAACTCGAAAAACCCGTCGGAACGCTCGCAAACGGATGGCAAATCGGATTGTGGGTTGGTTACAGTTGCCATTGGAAACCGAGAGTGAAAACATTTGCCTTGGGGTAGGCAAGTTGAGAGGTAAGTCCGTCCAACCCACGCATATGGTACCTGTCGTAGGACAGGTCGAAGCTCAAATTCTCTTTATGGAAGTAAGTCAATTTGATGCCAAACGAGGAGGTTTTCAGCTGGGAAAGCCTGTAATCGGCTGAGTAAAAAGGTCCGGAACCATCGGGTTGAACGGAGGGAATCAAGGACGTGCCATCAAGAGTCGTGAAGTAATAGTCGGCGGCATCTTGCAAATAAAGTCTGCCAATAGGTTGAAGCACCACTTTTTCGCCTATTCTTTTAAGCCAACTAAGCTCGTAAGTATGTCCGCTCAAACCTGCATCATCAGCAAAATATCGATAAGAAATTTCGGCGCTCGAATTAGTTGTTTCGAAATACCTGACTCCTTGCGTGTACAAAACGTAAGTGTTCCTTTTGTCGGGACGATTTTCGGGGTAAAGGTAAAAAACTTCTCTTTCGTTAACGGGATCACCGGGATATAGCGTCTCGGTAATCCCGATT
>JAYOII010000485.1:0-2198 GCA_038118685.1 Opitutia bacterium | reverse complement strand
ACGATCAGGTTCTTGTGCTCCAATTCCTTGATCAGAACGGGCAGGGCGCGTTCGATTCCGTTCTTGCGAGCCAAGGCGTTGGCCGCCTCGATCCGGACGGATGGGGAAGAATCCTTCAAGGCCTTGCCTAGGGCGAACTCAGCCTTTTCGCTGAGTTTCCCCTTGCGTGCGCCGAACCCGATCGCTCCCCAGTAGCGCACGTGTTCGTTTTGGGATTGAAGATTGACGAGGAGGGATTTCTCACTAGCGGAACCAACTCCGGAAGCTGCCTTGCGAACGAGCTCCAGATCGATCTTGCCTGACTTTCCGACATCCCAACCCGAGCTCCCCTCGAAAGCTTGCCAAGCTTCGTACTCGGGAAGGTAGCCAAGATCATGAGTTTGGCGGGCGTGCCTGACGAGCTCTTTGCGAAGGCGGGCGAGAACCTTTTTGTGATCGGCCGATTTGGCAAGGTTGGTTAGGTTCTGCGGATCCTTCCGGCAATCGTAGAGTTCTTCGAGCGGACGGGTGGGACCAGCAAAATGCCACTGGGCGGAGGTCATCTTCTTGCGATCGGTAAGGCGGTAGAACTCATGGCGGATTTCCCCCAAGTCGGGCCAAGACGTGGGTTGATTGTATCCCAGGTGGGGCATGAAGTTTCGAATGTAAAGGAAGTCCCGGTCACGGACCGAACGGGCGAAATCGCGCGCTTCGTCCACCCGGTCGCGATGCCCGTGGACGTATTTCCGGGCCTTCGTGTTCTTGGGGCCGAGAAAGGGTTTGCCC
Organism: Opitutia bacterium; assembly: GCA_038118685.1. Classification (GTDB taxonomy): domain Bacteria; phylum Verrucomicrobiota; class Verrucomicrobiia; order Opitutales; family Seribacteraceae; genus Seribacter. The sequence continues at coordinate 1,433 of JAYOII010000485.1, read as the reverse complement.
TGCATGTATTTCGGGATGGGAGTTCCCGTCAGGCTGAGTACGGTTGGACCAAAGTCGACGAAGGCGACCAAACGGTCGATGGTCTCCCCCGCTTTGGCTGGAGCGTATTTTTTCCATTTGTCAGGGAAGCGGACCAGTAATGGGACATGCATCCCGCTGTCCAAGAGGGCCCGCTTGTGCCTGGGCATGCCCGATCCGTGATCGGAGTAAAAGAAAACGATCGTGTTTTCCGCCAACCCGTCCTCTTCCAGTTGTTTGAGGATGTTGCCAACCTCTTTGTCCATGGCGGTCACGCAGTCATGGAACCGGGCGACGGTCTTGCGCACGACGGGCGTGTCCGGGTAGTAGGGGGGCAGGTTTATTTGGGCAGGATCATGGATCTCGTCGGGGGAAAGCTTGGATTGAACTTCCGTTTGAAAGCGTTCGTAAGGCCAGACCATGGACCGACTCTGGTGGGAAGTCATCAGGTTGAAGACCGAAAAGAAGGGCTTATTCTTGGGGGTGAGGTCCGCACGCTTGCGCCAGTGGGCCTTGCCCGAGCTTTCGTCCCACGAGCTCTTGATTATATCTTGATAGTTTCCCGAATTGTAATCGGTTTTTACGTTGTTGGTCGCGTAATAGCCATTCTTGCGCAAGAGAGCGGGGAATCCCTTCATGTAAGAGGGCAGGGGGAAGCCCGAGCGCATCTGTTGGGTGCCGAGGGACGGGGGATAGGATCCGTTGATCAGGCAGGAGCGCGAGGGCGAGCAGACCGGAGCCGAGGCGAAGGCGTGTCTGTAGCGAACGCTTTCCTTTGCCAGGGCGTCGATGTTCGGGGTAATGGCATCGGGATGTCCGTAGCATCCGAGCACGGGGCTCATGTCTTCCGCCGTAATCCAAAGCAGGTTGGGTTTCCCGGAAGAAAGAAGGGGGGTGATCAGAATGAACAGGGATAGAACAAAGCCTGTTGGAGAAAGGATGCCCTTTTGAAGGTCGATGGATGTTTTCATGAATGAATTTAAAAGAACTCCTTAATCGTTAGGTGGCAATCGAGTTTTGTCTCGAGTTGAGTTTTCCGGCCTCTTCGTCTCTTGAAAGGATCTTTCGACTATCGGAGAAAGCGGATTGATCTGCTTGGGTTGAATTTTCGGAATTCTCTGTTCTTTCAGTAATTGAAAGGACGTGAAAGATATTGATCCTAGTTAAAGTCTTCAAAAAAAGCATAAAGTGCATAAAAAAAAGAACTAAATTTTTGATAAAGCTTCATTGGTATGAAAAGTGCAAAATGTTGATGCAATGGTTTGTTCAAAACTTTTCATTTCAGGCTTTTTGGAAAAAAGAAAGTACACAATCCTTTTTTTGGGTACTGTAAAGAGTGGCAGGGCACAGTATTTCTGCCGAAATAGCAAATTTGTGTACTAAAAGTTACATAATGGTGCTATATTCATAATTAA
>JAYOII010000484.1:0-2207 GCA_038118685.1 Opitutia bacterium | reverse complement strand
TTTTCCAAATGCTCGAGTGGTTTATCTGCGGATTGTTTTGAAGGCCTTCGAGCTCATCCTTCGCCGCCTCCTGATCCTCGAATGCAAGAGTCGGATAAAGGTTTTTGGCAATGTTTTCGGACATATTGACCGAGTCTTTGAGAATCAAGTCCTTGCTGTACGATAGTTCACCCTGGAAGAAGAAGATTGCGGCTACCGTCGGAATAACCAAGGTGGCGATGATCGAGGAAAGCAGGAACCTCGTCCGGAATGACCAGGAAGCAGACTTGTCTTTCATTCCTTGTTCAAGGTCACGAGGGCTTGGGAGGATCTAGGGATAAAGTTTGTTTGGGCACGCCTCATCAGCAATGCTTGCTGCCCTGGTTCTAGCGTTTGATTACGTCGATGGCCTTGGAAAGAATGTTTTCCGGTGAGGAATCCAAATGTTGGTTCAGTTTGCGTGCGATGACTTCTTTGAATTCCTCTTCGCTCCAGGTCCCTTTGGCGGGCTTTGCCCGAAGATTGACAGCGAGCTTCGTTTCAGAGTCGCCTTCATCCTTATTGTCGGTTGCCGCGAGCTTGGGAGACCGCGCCAGAATATCGTTTGTGATGCTTCTTTTGGCAGCCCAAAGCTCGATTTCTTCAATGGCTGAGTCAAGGTCGCAAGCCCAATCTTTTGCCGTGGTTTCGCGGAGTGCGACAACTTTGATTTTCTTGTCGCTTCTTGCTGAAAGAATCCGTTCAACGTCAGCTTGTTCGGCAACATGCGTCGGGCTTGTGAGCACGAAAACATCACTTTCCTGATAAAGCCCCGACCGCAGAAGAAGAGGGAGCGATGAGCAATACCTCACTCGGTAGGGATTGCTTGTCGACAAGTTTGAGAGTTTCTCAAATTCATCTTCCGAACCGACAAAGGTAATGCCTGTTTTGGGGTGCGCGGGGTTGCTCCTGTATCTCTCTATCGCATCGCAAAAGTCCATCTTGTCCGCGGAGGACTTGGCAAAGACCGCGCGGGAACCATATTGGGGCTTTGTTTTCATAGTAGGGTAGCTTCAAAATGGTCAATTTTGCCCGAATAGTCAAACAGCAATGCATGCCATTGATTATCAGCGAAATACCCTTCGGGTTTCCCGTTTGCAGCGATTTGAGGTTGTGTCAGTAGAACTGAGGGGGGCGGAAGGTTGTTTTCCTGTTTTACTCGTTTTCGATCAGAACAGGAAGAACCTCCAGCATAACTTCCTTGAGGTTGGAGTGAACGCAATTAGGCGCGATTGCCTTGAGTTCTGCTTCGGAATGTGTGCCGGTTGCCACGAGGATGCTTTTTAGTCCAGCTTGAGTTGCAGTTTCGTAATCGTAGGGCGAATCTCCGAGATACAAGGTATCATGGGTGTGGCCACCCAATTTTTCCAAAGCGAGCATGGTGAGTCTTGGGTCGGGCTTTTTCCATTCCGTATCGTCGGCCCCTAGAGTGAAAGAAAGCCATTCCGAGAAAAGCAGATGATCGCATGCTGCCCGGGCATGCGGACCGTGTTTGTTGGTGAGAACGGCAGCCTTGATCCCGCGTCGCCTGCAAAAAGAAAGAATTTCGTGGGATCCGGGAAGAGCTTTGAGACCGAGTAGCATTTCTTCCTCGAATATTGGCCTTAGAATTTCGACTGCTTCATGAGCCCGTTCGGGGCCGATAAGTTTAGTCATGGTGGAAAGCGACGCTCCGCCAACCGAACTCTTGACCTTCTCGTAGCTCGGCTCGGGGTAGCCCATTTGAGTCAAGACTCGGGCGAATGCCCGGTGGATTGCTTCGAATTGATCGATGAGCGTGCCGTCCAGGTCAAACAAGATTGCTCGTATTGGCATTGTCCTTAGGGTGGTTTTAAGTTCTTATCGGGATTGAATCGTAAGAAATGTCAGACAAAGGAAGCCTAATCAAGAAACAAGAAGGATCGTCTGTCCGCTGTGTTCGCTTTTGGAGAGAAGGTGATTGTTGCCATTGCTCTCTCCATGGGAGTTGGTCTTTGAAGAGTGGTGAAATTCGCATTGCCCTTGCCGAATGGAAGCGTTTTCTTTCCGAAAATCCGACTGCCTCCTCCTTCAGGTTTTCTACGGCTGGATTGGGGGAGTGGGATTCTGCCTTAATTGTGTTTTTGAATCAATGCCGGCATGACCTTGCCGAACGCAAGAAGGAATTTGATACGACCGAGTTGCCGCGAGGTATCGCTCGGTTGCTACGC
>JAYOII010000483.1:0-2207 GCA_038118685.1 Opitutia bacterium | reverse complement strand
ACCTTGATCGGCAAAAGCTCCCAATCAAACCTTTCCCCCGTGGGAAAGGAAGAAGTAAACACCCTCGTTTCCTGGATCAGGAATGAAGAAGACCTCTCGCTGTGGTCAGGCAATACCTTTCGCGACGGCTTCTCGGCTCACAAAATGCGACTGCACCTCAACCGGACCGATCTCGATTCATTCGCCTCTTTGGACAAGAAAAGCAAACTGCTGTGCTATGCGGACATTGTCAGAAGAGAAAAAAGAACAGGCGTTCTGTGCCGCGTAATCGTTCATCCCGACCACAGGCGAAAAGGATTAGGCAAGGCCTTTTGCAGGGACTTGCTCAATTGGGCAAAGGAAAGCGGACGTTATTCGAGAATTCATCTCAACACCTTTGGGCACAACAAAGCGGCCCTGACCTGCTACGAAGCCTTGGGGTTTCATACCGTCAAGGTCGAGCCGAAGTGCCGGAAAGTCGGAGGGCAGTTGAGGGATTTGGTAATCATGGCCAAAAGCCTGCTCTAGTCCAATGCTTACCTCATGAGCAGGCCGAAAAAAAGCGGGGGATTACTCCTCTTCGAGCAGTTGGAGAAAGGCGGAATCAAGGTACTCGTCGCTCATCCCGGCGGCCCTTTTTTCACAAACAAGGATGATGGTTGGTGGAGTATTCCCAAAGGAGAACCGGAGGAAGGAGAGGATATGTTCGACGCAGCCTTGCGAGAGTTCGAGGAAGAAACCGGAATGACTCCGCAGGGTCCCTTTTTCGATCTTGGTAATATTCTGCAAAAGAACAAAAAACGAGTCTACGCATGGGCTTTCGAGGGCGCTTGGCCCAAAGGAAAACTTCCCGAGTGCAACGAAATCACTTTGGAATTCCCCAAAGGTTCCGGAAAAACCTGGACCTTTCCCGAAATCGACCGGGTTCTGATGTTACCCCCTGCCGAAGCCCGGGCGAAACTCAGGGACGAACAGATGCCTTTCGTCGACCGCCTCGTGGAGATACTGAACTCGACAAGCAAGGGTTGAAAAGAATCCAAAGACAAGCTATAATCTCACACATGTCAGAATTCAAGTTGCGCCAAAAATCGCCTTACCGGGCTCAGTTGATCTTTGTCGGTCTCATTCTAATCATTGGCTTTTCCCGGCACCTTCCCTTGTCTCATCCCGAGTGGCTCAATTTCTCTCCCGTGCTCTCCCTTTTTCTACTGTCCGGGGCCATGTTGCGGGGAGCTGGGTCATGGATCACCCCCATCTGCGCGGTCTTCGTTACCGATTTACTTCTAAACCCATCTTATGGCGCCGCCTTGCTCGAGCCTTTCATGCTCGCCACCGGCTTTTCCTACCTCCTCGTTTTCCTCCTTGGCAAAACCCTTGTGAAAACCAAAAGCCTTGGGCTCTTGGTCGGAGGAGGAATAGCGGGAGCCCTTGTTTTCCACTTTGTCACTTGTTCATTCGCGTGGTGGAGCAACCCTGCATACGCAAAAACCTTCAACGGGTTGATTCAAGCCAATACCGTCGGTCAACCGGGCTTTCCTCCAGCCTACCTTTTCCTCAAGAACACCGTTGCCAGCTCCATTCTCTTTACGTCCATCATCGGATGGGTGGCCTTGCGGATGCAAGAACCGGATCAGTCTACAGCGTCCGAAGCAAGGACCGCAGGAGCGAACTGAAAGACCGGTCAGCGGTTCGCCTTCGAAATCCGTTGGCGATGAACCTCGAACAGGCAAATGCCTGTGGCAACCGAGACGTTGAGGCAGTCCACCTTCCCGGCCATCGGAATATGCACGAGCAAATCACACTTGTCCGCCGTCAGTCGCCTGATCCCCGAGCCTTCCGCTCCCACCACCAATCCCATTGGCCCTCTCAGATCGGACTCGAAAACCGATTCGCTCGCTTGATCACTGGTTCCGGCCAACCTGATTCCCCTTTCTCTTAATCTTCCCATGAATCGGGAAAGATTGCGGGCACGGGCCAAAGCGAGCGATTCGGCTGCACCCGCCGCCACGTGACGGACTACCTCGGTCAGACCAGCGGAACGGTCAGTTGGCATAACGACAAGATCAACCCCCGCTCCATCCGCAGAGCGCAAACAAGCGCCTAGGTTTCTCGGATCCTGTACCTGATCAAGAAGCAGAACAAAAGGATCCGCTTGAAGGGAATCGATAAAATCGAGAGCTTCGTCCTCATCAAGAGTCGAGATGTTCGCCTCGGGGTTTGCGTGTGTC
>JAYOII010000482.1:0-2229 GCA_038118685.1 Opitutia bacterium | reverse complement strand
GCCCGGATTCGAAACCTCAGGGGAGGACTCCTTGTGAGTGATGGCACCGGGTCCAGTGGGCTCCGAACGACCGAATTTTTCATGCAAAACCTTTTCCAACGCAAGGAGGGATTCCTCTTCGACATAGATTTCCCGAAGGCCTTCACTCCGCAGACGCTGAAGTTCCAAGAGCAAGGAATGAGCTGCCTCGGCTTGGTTCATAGTCCCTTCTTTTCCATGGATGAAATGGTCAATTTTTCCACGTACTTCGCAAGCAAATCAAACTCTAGGTTCAAAAAGTCGCCGGGTTTGCGTTCCGTCAAATTTGTCTTGGCCAAAGTATGGGGTATAAGCCAAATGGCAAAAGACTCTCCTTGGACGTCGCAAACCGTCAGCGAGCAACCGTCTACGGCAATGCATCCCTTGTCCACCAGATACTGAGAGCAATCGGAGGGAACTTTGACTTGCAGGTAAAGATTTTTCCCCCGTTCCTCAAAAACTTCGATTTCCCCCTGAGCATCCACGTGTCCGGTCACAAAATGTCCGCCCACGCGCCCGTTCGCGGGCAACGATCTTTCCAGGTTGACCAAACTGCCTTCCGACACCCCGCTCAGGTTGGTACGTTCCATGGTTTCCTCCAAAAGGTCGAAGGAAGCTTCCTTGCCGTCACTGTCTTCCCTCAAGGTTAGGCAGCAACCGTTCACCGACAAACTGGATCCTGCTTCAAGCCCTTCACCATCCGCAAAAGGCAGAGCAAGCTCAAGCAGCCAAGCTTCGGGCCGCTCTTGAAGAGAAAGAACCCTTCCCGCATTCTCTACGATACCGGCAAACATAAGATACAGTTAGTTTGGATAAACGAAAGGTTTGATTCAAAGATAATTTGACCCATGGAGTTCGGAATGTAGGTTGGTTTTATGCCAATGACAATTTCGATTTATCGGAGATGCTTTACTTTCTGCTCCCGCCTTCTTCCGTTTTGCTTGATTCCTTCGTTTTTGACCGCCGCACCTTCCGGTGGCAACCACGTGCCGGCCGATTCCTTTCTCGTCTTGTCCGTCAAGACGGAAACCCTGATCGGCAAATCGAAGGTTTTCCAAAGTTCCACTTGGGCGCCTCTTTTGGAAAAGCTCGCCCTTTCGCAACCGACTCTTCACGAGATCCTGCTTGATCGAAACTCGAGCGGTCTGAATCTACAAAGTCCCTTGAGGTTCTTCGCTCGGGTCGAGGGCAAAGACTCCTCCCTGCCCTCTTTTGGGCTGATCGCCATGGTCAAGGATCCCCGAAAAACGGACGGCACTTTGGCTGAAATTGCGGAATCGCTTGGCATAAGCAAAAAAAAGGGAAAAGGAACCAGGTACGGCAAAGACGGCTTCCCTTTGGAGATCGGGCGAAAAGGCCGGGTCTGCTACCTCATTGGGGTTGCCCCGAGCACCAAGGGAAATGGATCGATCGACGAGCGTCTCAAGGATTTCCAAAGCGCTTTCCTTACCTCGGAAAACGCCAAGAAACTTCCCTCCAGCTTGAAAGTCCATCTCAACCAAAGTTCCGATCTCGCGCTTTACCTCGATGGAACCGGTTTGGCAAAGATCATCGAAGATTTCTGGCCGGACGATCAGTGGAAAAAACTGCTTCCGACCTTGGATCAGCTCTTAAACAGGCAAATTGGGTTTCATTTCCAATCCAATCTAGGCGTCGTCAGAATGACCGCCACCGAATACTCCGGTGAAAACCAAAAAGCCAAAGACCGGGCCGCTCCCATTTCCATGTTGGAACAACTTCCCGGCGATGCGCCTTTGGTCGTTCGCCTGAGCTTTCCCGAAGATTCGTTTCGTTCGTCCGCCATTCGTTCCATGGACCACGTGCTCAAATTCATGAGCAAAGGAAAGATCGACAAGGACTCGAAACTACCCGGGTTCGACTCCTCCGCAGCCGAGCTTCTCTCCTTTCCCAGCGGTGACTTTGCCCTCGCCGGAGGAACTTTCCGGTCCAGAATCGTCCCCACGGACTCGAGGCAAGCCACGACGAAGTTGGAACCATCCTTCCTTCTGGGCATCGGCGTCTCGAACCCGATCACCTTCAAGCGTTTCATGGCTGGCCTTAACGCGGCAAAATCACTTGATACTCTTTTGGAGGTACAAAGCCTTCACCGGGTAGAAGACAAAGACAAGATTTGGCTATCGACTTTCGACTTCCTGAGGGAAGTTCAAATGAAAAAGCCCCTGGTCCCTCTCTCAAAAACGCGTGCAAAGC
>JAYOII010000481.1:0-2230 GCA_038118685.1 Opitutia bacterium | reverse complement strand
ACGCTTCGGGATGGTTAAAAAACACCGAAGACCTTTGTTGAATGCGACCTGGGAAGTCCCAGGACAGGAAATCGGAAACCATCAGACCAGGCTTTGGGAAGGGCTTGCCAGAAACTTTGGTCTTCGAGAGAAACTTGATTTTTCTCCATTTGCACCTGTGGGATCAAGCGTCTCCTTGGCCGAGGGCAAACTTCGTGTCGGAGTTGCGCCCGGTTCTTCAAACACTCCGGGCAAAAGATTGCCGGTTGAAAGTTGGATTGAGGTTTGCGAAATCCTAAGGAGCGAACTTCAGGGTACAACTTTTTCAATTGAACTTTACGGCACGAAAGAGGACGAGAATCTTTGCAAGGAAATTCAAAGTTCCTTGCCGGGCGCTCCTTTAGTCGATTTTTCAGGCAAAACCAACTTGGTAGAGTTGACGAACCATTTTCGGGAGCTCGACGTCCTTGTTTGCAATGACTCCGGGGCAATGCATCTGGCAAATGCCTTCGGGTGTCCGGTCGTTGCAATTTTTGGTCCCACCGACCCCTCCGTCACTGGTCCGGTTTTCGAAACCCCGGCGATAAAAATTCAAAGCGAATCCGGGAAATCGATGAAAAGCATAGAGCCGAAAATCATCGCTCAAGCTGTCCTGAAGTTATTTCGGTGACTCAACTGATTGGGGTGATTCTTTTGCAAGCCCATTGGTACATCTTGTTTTGCCGCTAGAGATTGTTTCCTTGAGCCTCTTGTCGTTTTGGCTCAGTTGATCCCTCTTGTTCTCCGGATGATTGAGGTGGTAAACCAAGGCCCTGCCGTAGACCATCTTTCGGCTTAAACCTAAATTGTACAGTCTGGCCCCTAAGTCCGAATCCTCTCTGCCCCACCCTTCATAGTCTTCATCGAATCCGTTGACGGCAAGCAAATCATCTTTCCATACTCCTAGATTGCACCCGAGTAGTCCGTACATATCCCGATTCACCTTTACGATGGGCTTGGGCAAGCGGAAGCTTTTGAACAGACCGCTCACTTTTCCCGTAAGCATCAATCGAGAAAGAGAGGTTCTTCCTTCAAGCAGCGCATCGACTTGATTTTCGCGAACAAAGCATCTCCTTCCCTGAACAAAGTATCCTTTTTCTGCCATTGCCATGTGATCTCTCACGAAATCTTTGTGCGGAAGGCAGTCGCCATCCAAAAAAACAACATAATCAGCTTGGCAGGAATTCACGGCCTGATTGAGGATCTTTGCTTTTCGAAATCCTTTGTCTTCATGCCAATGATGAAGGATTTGCACAGGCATTTCCCGTGAAGCTTTTTTCAACGCCAAACGAGTTTTTTCACAAGAACCATCATCAGCAACATGAATGCAAATAGGGTGGCTGGAACCTTTGGCGAGGCGGTTCAAAATTGCACCCAATGAGGAGGCGCCTTGATAGGTGCTTATAATCAAACTTGTATTGGAATGGGGCACAAAAGCTCAATTAACTGCGGGGAGCATGTTTTGAAATCAATTCGCCAAGAAATTTATCTAAACTTAGGTCATGCTAGACTGCAAAATCCAAATTCGAGTACCTTGCTTGCTTCGCTTGGAATCGTAATGTGTGTATTTCGTTTTATCCATTTTTTCATCAATCATGCTCCAACCATACAACTCTTTGCCGTCATTCCAATCATGGCAAAATATAAAAGGTATGCTTATCTCCATAAAAAAAAGAACGGTTTCAGATCTTGAATGCAGACCTTGATCAACGAATGCAACCTGAATTTCCGATAGAGGCACGAAACGTTCTATCATCTTGAGGTAATTGTCAAAAGAACCATGAACTCTTTCCTTCCCGCCGGAAGCTAAGATATTGCGCTCCATTTCATCAAGACCCGCGTCCGTTAAAGTACTAAAAAAACCTTCCCAAGTACCAATTTTCTTCCACTCGTCAGACTCAATTTTTTCTTGGCAATGATTGAACCACTCCTTGCTTCTGGCAATTTCAAAAGAAAAAACGCAACCAAACGAAGCAAGCAAATGCTTTGTTCCCTCACCAATTCCAAGTTCCAAAATAGATTTTGAATGTTTATCGGGGACCAGTTCCAGAATGTCGATCCAGTCAATATATTTATTTTGTGGCTTTCTAATCAGCTCTTTTAAAAATCTTATCATCATTGTATGTGTTCAAGAGTTATTTAAAGTGCATTTTGAGCCACTTTCTAGGGTGGCGATACCAAAGGATTTTCTTTAGGTCCTCCACTCTTTTGG
>JAYOII010000480.1:1499-2251 GCA_038118685.1 Opitutia bacterium | reverse complement strand
GAATAACCACGGATTTGGGCTGATACATCACGCGGTAGCCCATTTTACGAAGACTGAAGCAGTAATGGGTGTCTTCATAGTATGCGGGTGAATAACACTCGGCGAACCCGCCCGCCTCTTTGAACAAACTTCTTGAAGTAGCCAAGGAAGCACCCGAGCAATAATCTACCTCCCGAAGGAAATTAAAGTGCGGTTCAGTATGGTCCTTACCTTTACCATAATTACATCCCGTTGCATCCTGCCAAATAATTCCACCCGCTTCCTGCAAGGAGTTATCAGGATAGATAAGCTTGGAGCCAACCGCCCCAACCTTGCTTTCGTTGGATAGGGTTTCAACCAAAGAGCTTAGCCAATTAGGTTGAACCTGAGTGTCATTGTTAAGGAAAATGAGGTATTCCCCTCTGCAAGCTTCCGATGCCTTGTTGCATGACTTGAGGAAGCCGATGTTTTCACGATTACTCAACAACCTGACGCCCTCAAGGCAATTGGTTAATTCGGTGGAATCCCGGGAATTGTCGTCAATCAGTACGATTTCTACGGGGAGATTTTTTTCCAAGTTCAATTCCAAGGCTTTCAAACAAAGCCAAGTCAAGCACGTCTGCTCATAAAAAGGTATAATGATTGAGCAAAGAGGCTTGTCGTGGCAAGGGAAACGGATCTTTTCAAAAGTAGAGAACTCCAGAGACTCGTAAAAAGTGGGTTTGGGGCGAGACATGGTCTTTCTTTGCCCGGGAAAGATGCCGTAGTAGCAC
>JAYOII010000480.1:0-1489 GCA_038118685.1 Opitutia bacterium | reverse complement strand
CACTTCATGAATAATTTTCTTACCTTCCATGCGTTGGTTCCTTCCAAGATTTTAATCCTTTTGGAAAGGCCGTCTATTTTTTCAAGCAGGTCTATTTTTTCTCGCCCGGGAAGCATGCTTACTTCCTTTGATGCCAGAAGCTTCCCAAGGGTGTTTGTCTTGAATTCAGGGCTTAAGCCGGCAAATTGGGGCGAGTAGAGCAACTTCTCGTACAACCGTTCGAAATCATTGATCAAAGTACCTTTTTCCATATTGGAAACCGATTGCTGAAGATCATGTACCCTAAAGGAAGAGAGCGTCTGATCCAAGTACTGGACTTTCCCTACGCTCATCAATCGCAACCAAAGATCTACGTCCAGCAACTGGGACATTTCCGAATCAAATCCCCCGACTTCCTTGAAGGCTGATTTCAAGATGAAAGTGTTGGAGGGTTCTCCGATTTTATTGACGGGCGAGTCAAGAAGCTTCGGATCCTCGAGGAGCAGCTTCCCTTCCTGAATCCTTTCCAACCTAGTCCAATGTTTATGCAAATCCTGACAACCGATGAAAATTTCTTGGCACTCGGGCGAATCGGGAGAATCGAAAAGAATTCTTCGATCCGAGAATGCGAGGGAAAAGGAATCTTTGGTTTCCTTGAGGAATATTTCGATACAAGAAGGATCAAGCAAATCGTCTTGAAAAAGAAATTTCAAGAATTTGCCATCGGCCTCATTGGCCAAAAAATTGCAGTTTCCAGATATTCCCAAACCACTGTTTTTAAATAACCTTACCGGAAAAGAAACTCTTTGAATAAATCGCTCCAACAAGAACAACGAATCGTCCGTTGAACCATCATCTGAAATAAGAACCTCAAAATCCTTACAAGTCTGGGACCGTAGTGAATCTAAAGCATCCCCAAGAAATGGACAACCATTGTAGGTCGGAATGCAAACTGAAACTTCTACCACTTAGCCTCGAAAATGGAGCAGAAAGAAACTGTTTGCCAGCTATTCTACCTCGTAAAACTCGACATTGGCATTACCCGCCGAACCCCCGGCATCCTCGACGCGCACGCCATAGGTGCCTGGTGCCATATCAACAACTACGGCCGGTTCCTTGGAATTGCCAGTGGAATAGGACGGATATGTCGTGGCACTCGAGTGATCGCCAAAATCGTCGCTATCCAAGAAAGCTTCGTAGGTGCCTTCACTGTTTTGCTTCGTAATTGATATTTTGGGGTCGCTAAGCTTCGATCCCGAAAAATTCATTGAGGGACCTTTAACCCTGATCATCACTTTTTTACTTTCGGTTCCGCTTATTATAATTCCTCCCGCAACCGGAAACTCAGCTACGTACGCTCTGATCGCCAATCCATAAAATCGGGAAGTACTTGTATCGCCGTCAACCTCATAAAACTCGACATTGGCATTACCCGCCGAACCCCCGGCATCCTCCACGCGCACGCCATAGGTGCCTGGTGCCATATCAACAACTACGGCCGGTTCCTTGG
>JAYOII010000479.1:0-2282 GCA_038118685.1 Opitutia bacterium | reverse complement strand
TTTCCAACGGAAGCCAAGGTTCCAATTCCCGTTATGACAACTCGATTCATGAATTTTTACACTAGCTCAAACCAATGCCACGGGTCCCATCCACTACCCGTTCCCGGAACAAGAACCTTAAGAAGACAAATTGCTTTCTACGTAAGCGATTACCGCTCCCACGGTTTGAAGCTTTTCAGCTTCTTCCTCGGGAATCTCGGTATTGAATTCCTCTTCCAAGGCCATCACCAACTCGACTTGATCCAGGGAATCAGCCCCCAAGTCGTCAATGAAACTTGCTTCGGGCAGAACTTGCTCTTCGCTGACGTTAAGTTGGCTAACAATGATTTTTTTTACGCGGTCTGCGTTGCTGTCGGACATAATTATTAGATAAGGTTAAATGAGATTAGACTTTTTGTTCACATCACCATGCCTCCGTCAACCGTAAAAACTTGGCCGGTGACGAAGGATGCTTTTTCCGAGCACAAAAATGAGACCATTTCGGCAATGTCTTCCGCTTTGCCAAAACGCTTCAAGGGGACTTGGGACAAGGCGACTTCCTTGATGCGCTCATCCAAGCCGGACGTCATGTCGGTATCGATGAAACCCGGGGCAATGGCATTGACCGTAACCGAGCGGGCGGCAAATTCGCGGGCCAAGCTCTTGGTCAAGCCGATCATTCCCGCTTTGGCCGCAGCGTAATTGGCCTGACCGGCATTTCCGGTCAAGCCGACGACAGAGGAAATATTCACGATTCTGCCCCAACGTTTGCGAGTCATCGGACGCCCCAGCAGCTTGATCCAGTGAAAACAACTCGTCAAGTTGGTGTTGATGACGTCGTTCCAATCGGCTTCTTCCATGCGAAAGAGCAAGTTGTCCCGGGTAATGCCGGCATTGTTGACCAGTACGTCGATGCATTCGTGCTCCAGCAAAAGTTCCTCGCACGCCTTGCTGATTTCCTCGCCGGAAGAAACGTCCACGGCCAAGGCCACGGCATCCCCCCCCGAAGCGCGGATTGCCTCGGCGGCACCTCCACACGAGCTTTCCGACTTGCTCACGCATATGACTTTCATGTTCTGGCCTGCGAGACTCTCGGCAATAGACCTTCCAATCCCTCGGCCTGCTCCGGTAACGACCGCAACCTTTTTTTTCTCTATTTGTTCTTCGTTCATGGATATGATTGACTTCCCCTGCATTGGCAAAGCTCTACGTTTGACAAATGCGTAAATCCGTCGCTTAAAGCAACCACAACTTCACATGACGCACCCAAATTCGAAAAACCAAGACTTGTCGAAACAGCCCAAACTGCAAAAATTTCTTGCCGATTCCGGCCTTTGCTCGCGAAGAAAGGGCGAAGGGTGGATTGAGGATGGAATTGTTTCGGTCAATGGAGAAATCGCGAAATTGGGTTGCCGCGTGAACCCGGACAAGGACGTCGTCAAGGTCAACGGCAAGCGCATCCAGGCTCATACGCAATCTCCCCTGACCCTAATGGTCAACAAACCCAAAGGATTCACCTGCTCGAACGAGGACGAATATGCCCAGAGGCTGATTTTCGATCTTTTGGAGAGGAAGCACAAATCCATCCGCCTTTTTTGCGCCGGAAGACTCGACGTCGAGAGCGAAGGTCTCGTCATCCTGACCAACGACGGTTCGCTCGCGCATCGTCTGACCCATCCATCCAATGAAATCAAAAAGCGGTACCAAGTGGAACTCAAGACTCCATTGACCGCGGAACATTTGCCTTTGCTCATTAAAGGAACCACCGTCGACGAGGATTTTCTGCGCATCGACGAGATTCGGGCCAAAAATGGCAAGCCGATTGGCAACCTCAAATTGGAAGTAACCTTGGGGCATGGCAAAAAGCGGGAAATACGACGAATTTTTCAACACTTTGGCTACCGCATCAAAAAGCTCAGGAGAGTGTCAATCGGAGGTCTTTTGCTTCACAAGCTACCCCTCGGGCAATACCGCGAACTCGAAAAGAAAGAAATTGATTTGCTCTTTCCCAAGTAAATTTCCTAGATTCCTGACATGGGAAATTACATGTTGAACTTTTTGGCGGCGCTCATCCTTTGCATCGCTTCATTTTTGGCTTCCCCCTTTAAGGGAATGGCTCAATCGGGCGAAGAAAACCCACCTCCTCTCAGCTTGAGCGAGGCTTTCGGAAATCCCGTGCCAACGAATCCGCCCGTGGTCCCCGATCCCCCTGATGAAGTTGAGCCTGTTGTCGTGGGAAGAAAGAAATGGTCTGATCGTGCGGCGGAGAATACCCGGCAAGAACAACCCGCTCCGAACCCCGC
>JAYOII010000478.1:0-2282 GCA_038118685.1 Opitutia bacterium | reverse complement strand
GCGCTGGTCCTGTTCCCGCTCCCGGCGCTGGTCCTGTTCCCGCTCCAAGCGCTGGTCCTGTTCCCGCTCCAAGCGCTCCGCTTCCGACCCCATCGCCCTCTCCTTCCGGACCTCTTCCCACGCCGGGGCCCGCACCCTCTCTTCAAGCACCCGCGTCCCCTTCCCTTCCCGGTTCCTCACCATCTCCTGCTCCAAGTTTACCCGGTGGTCCCAAGCCATCTCTTGAAGCCCCCAAGGGAGGGCCCACTCTTCCTCCTCCCGGAACCGGACCCGCACCCATGGGGGCACCCGGAGCCGGCCCCGCGCCCATGGCGCCTCCAGCGGGAATGCCCGGACCTGCAGGAGGTCCAGGCGGTCCGGGTCAAGCCCCCGGCGCTGCTCCTGCCGCACCAGTTGCAAAGCAAAGCTCAGTAGGCCTGATTATTTTCTTTCTCATTGATCTATTGTCTTTTGCCTTGGCAATTCTCTTGGTCCTCGGGATTTTTGGCATGGTTGAATTCTTTGACGTCTCAAAATAAAACACACAAACATCAATCGGCATCATAATGAGCGAACTCATTAACTTGAACAAAGAAAGCTTTTCCAAAGTAATCTCCTCGGAGAATAAAACCGTCCTGATCGACTTTTGGGCGCCTTGGTGCGGACCCTGCAAGGCACTGACCCCGATTCTCGAGGACATCGCCAGTGAGAAGGGTGATCAAGTCGGGGTATACAAGGTAAACGTAGACGAGAACACGGATTTGGCCCAAGAGCACGGCGTACAATCGATCCCCACCCTTTTGCTCTACAAAAACGGGTCTCTTTCCGAAACGATCGTAGGACTGAAGTCAAAGGAAGAGCTCATCCAACTGATCGATTCGTAACTTGGATTCGACAAGCTTCGTTAAGGAGAGCTAGCGCAGGCGGCTGACTTCTCCTCAGCTTCCGCCGAAAGCGTAAACGAACAATACGCCGTATGCGAGAATGGCAAGAGCAGTCAGGCTTAAGCTTGAGCCGTATTCTTCGCGGGTAGATGCCTTGGCCAGTTTGACGAAAGCGAAAAACCCGAGAGGAAAGACCCAGACCAACGGCGTCATGGTTCGATCGAACCAAGGACAAACCAAGGTCGAACCCACGATGCCTACCGCATAAAGGAAAAGGCCGAATTTCCTGCCGCACATGACCACCAAGGTCCGCTTACCGACCAGTTTGTCCTCCACGCAGTCCCGCGTATTGTTGACAACGAGCAGGTTGTTGATGACAAGCCCGATGCCCGACGCCGCGATCCAATTGGGCTCCCATTGTCCTCCGACTCCGACGACAAGGACGTAGTGAGTGCCGCAAACCGCAACGAACCCAAAAAACAATACGACGAAAACGTCCCCCAAGCCAACGTAGGCCAAGGGGAACGGTCCTCCGGTGTACCCGAGGGCAAAAATCACGCTCAAGGCCCCGACCCAAAGGAGTTGACGGCTTGCCCCGGAGACTTCCATGAGGACGACGCCCGTGACAAAGGCCGAAAACAGAACAACAAGAGAAGCCCGGATCATGGTTTTCCCGGATATCGAACCCGAAGAAACGGACCTTGCGGGACCGAGAGTTCTATTGCGGTCCGCTCCCCGCAAATCATCAAAGTAGTCATTGGAAAAATTAGTCCCGATTTGGATCAGCAAGGAAAAAAGAACCGCCAATCCCAAAAGAAGCCAAGGCAGTTTGCCCGTGCTACCGAAGGCCAGGGAAGCCCCCGCGAAAACGGGAATCAAGGAAGCCACCAAGGTCTTGGGGCGAGTGGCCATGATCCAACGGCGAACCGTTTCCCAAGAGGCAGCCCTCATCCGCCTATCGCGTTATGGCCAATGGAAAGCGGAAATGAGAACGGTATCTCTCCTCAACCCGCCTGAATCCATCGGTTCCCTTCGAGGGATCGGGCAGCTTGTAGGGCCATTGGACGTCGATTTGCAAGGCCAGAAAGCCGTTGCTGGGATGATGCTGATGACGATGGCCAATCGGGTATTGGGAGCACTTGATGAGAAAGTATCGCTCACCCTGCGGGATCCATCTTTGGGAATAAGGCGCGATTGACTTGAAAGATTCAAGCCCCAACAAGGAGATGGGCTTCCCGTCGGTGGATTCGTTGAAAGGGACGTTGGCTCCCCCGGAAAGGCTTTGCCAAGATTGTTGCATCGTACCCTCTTCCGGCTCGTCGGAGGTGTTCATCTTGGATTCGTCGGACTCGATCACCTGTTCGAATTCAACCTGACCACCTACCTTTCTTGCCACAAGCAAGACGTTCCAAGGAGGCA
>JAYOII010000477.1:0-2301 GCA_038118685.1 Opitutia bacterium | reverse complement strand
GACAATGACAGTTCGTTCATAGCCCGTCTCAACATATGCAAATCATCATTCGAAAGCATACAAACCGAAGTGATCATTTCATTCGGCATATTTGCGTTACAAGTTATGGAAGTATCTGCGAATCGCTGCTTTTGAATGGCCCGGCATTCCTCCACTCTCGCCCTCATTTTTTCAGATGACTCCCCCTTCTCCCGAACCTGCAAATCCTCGACCCTTACGGCTGGAGCTTCGACGTGAATGTCCATCCGGTCAAGCAACGGACCGCTTACCCGGGCTCTGTACCTCTGAATTTGGGGCATCGAGCACCTGCATTCCCTCGTCATGTCCCCCAAATACCCACACGGACAAGGATTCATGGCGGCCACCAGCATAAAGCGACTCGGCAAAGTAATCTTGCCCGCACTCCTCGATATCGTAACCTCGCCATCTTCAAGGGGCTGACGCAAAACCTCGAGCGCCGACCTCTTGAACTCGGGCAATTCGTCAAGAAAAAGGACACCGTTATGAGCCAACGAAATCTCTCCCGGACCTGGAATCGTACCACCGCCGAGCAATCCGACGTCGCTGATCGTGTGATGAGGAGTCCGCACCGGACGGCTTAATGCTCTTCCCTCCTTGATCAACGAATTTCCGCCCGCCGAGTATACGTTCAGGATTTCGAGAAACTCGTTCATGTCAGGCATGGGCAAGATCGAAGGAATTCTCTTTGCAATCATCGATTTCCCGGATCCGGGAGGTCCGATCATAAGCAAATTGTGACCACCTGCGACCGCTACCTCGACCGACCGTCTCACCTTCGCCTGCCCCTTGACCTCGGAAAAGTTCAAGCCTCGCGAATCATCGGGCTTCAATTGGTAAGGACTCTCCGATTTCCGCAAGGGAAGTTGCTCAGATTCCCCGCAAAAGAAAGAGACCGCTTGGGCTAGCGAATCCATGGGATAAACCTTCATCTTTTCGACCAGGCAAGCCTCCTCCGCTGATTCCCGTGGAAGCACGACCCCCTTCTTTCCCGACTTCGTCGCCAGCATAGAACCGCCTCGAATCCGTCTGGTCTGTCCCGAAAGCCCGAGTTCCCCCGCAATCAAATAGTCCCTCAGTTTGTCCCCTGGTATTTGTCCCATGGCGGCCAAAAGACAAAGAGAAATGGGCAAATCGAAAGCGGCGCCTTCTTTGCGCAAGTCTCCGGGCGCCAAATTGATCGTCACCCGTGTCCGGGGAGACGAATACCCGGTATTGGCCAGGCTGGAAAGCACCCGATCCAAGGATTCCTTGACGGCTGCGTCAGCCAAGCCGACCAAAATACACCTGGGCTCGCCTTTTTCTCCACCGTTGGCTTCCACGGTTACGGGAAGAGCGTTTACGCCTTGAAGGGTGGCCGAACAAGTTTCTGCAAGCATAATGGGAGGATTGTTTGGGAGTTGGGAGGTGTTGGGGAGGAGGAAAGAGAAAGAATCAGGGCACCCGGTCCTTGACCAGAGCAGAAATCGAACGGAATTGCTCATGTCGAGCGCTCTTGAGCATCGCGTAAAGCAGGCTCTCCAAAGGGAGGAGATGACAACCGAGATTTTCCAGTTTGCGCAGAGCCCACTTTCCGTCATCCGGCCTTCGGCATCTCACGCAGTCAGTAAGGACGGTCACCGTCAAGCCCCGCCTCAGCGCATCGACGGCCGTCAGGTATACGCAAATCGGGGTTTCGATCCCCGTGAGCAACAAATGATCGACCCCTTCGCCAATCCATTTCTCGAAATTAGGACAGCCAAATGCGGAAAAGCTGTCCTTGGAAAAAACGGGGGAACCGGCGCAAGCCTCGAGAATGCCGTCCTCGGTGGATCCGAGCTTATCGGGAACCTGCTCGGTCACGCACAAAGGTACGCTCAGCACCCCCATCGCCCGGGCGAAAACCCGGACCGAATCAAGGAAGGGTTCCGACCCCTCGATTCCTCCCAACAATTTGGGTTGGGCATCGAGGATCAAACCCGCCAAGCCAGCTTGTTCGGCTTCCGCAATCTTTTCTGCTTCGCTTTTTTTCATTTCAACCGGATCGATTTGATGTTTATGTAATTTCGAAATTCATGCAACAACCTAGTAAAAACGGATCCTGTCTTTCCCGCAAAACCAAGATTGCCGTCTTCCCTCCCTCTCTTGGCAAAATAACGAGAAGAAACCTTCTTCTCTCTCTTCTGCCTGCCCTTTCTCTCTCCTCCTGCCGAAAATTCCGTTCCGATCCCGAAAAAATAACCATGCGGCCCCGAATTTTCCTGGAAGGAGCGGCCCCCATACCCATTTTGGACGAGTATGACG
>JAYOII010000476.1:0-2306 GCA_038118685.1 Opitutia bacterium | reverse complement strand
CCGGCCGTTGCCGATGGCGAAGCCAAGGAGAACTTGAAGAAGGCTGCGAAGGGGGCCTTTGATGGGATTCTTTTCATTCCCGAGCCTTTTCTTGCCGCCCTCGGAATGAGAGACGAAGATAGACTGGGTGACCCTGACTATCAGGATCCGGTCAGCAATTCGCTTTTCATCGATATCGGGGCGGGCACAACCGATTTTTGCATCGTGCAGGGTTACTTTCCCAAACCCGAGGATCTGATGAGCATTCCTTTTGCGGGAAACGAAGTGGACGTGATTCTTGACAAGGCGATACGGGAAGCCTATCCGGAGGTCGACGTGCCCTTGTCCATGATCCGGAGCTACAAGGAGTCCTACTCTTATGCGGGGGAAAGCGAGTCCGGAGCCCGAGTCAAGGTGCCGGTTGGCGGGAAGCCCCGAAAAATCGAAATAGGGAAACAAGTCGGTTTTGCGTGCAATGAACTTGTACAAGAGGTTTTCGAGACCGTGAAGAAGGTGATAGCTATGGCTTCTCCGCTCTCCGTCTTTTCCCTCCTTCAGAATATCGTTTTAACCGGTGGAGGAAGTCGCATAAGAAACATAGACCAAGAGTTGCAACGGCTTCTGCTCGATGATGGTTACGAAGAGCCCGTTGTGCGTATTTCTTCCCGCGAAGTTAAGCCCTTTGTCGCGATTGGAGCGATGAAGGTGGCCAAGGCGGCCCGAGAAGATCAGTGGGTCAGGTTATAGGCGGGTGATTCTTTTAGAGGATTCCGTGGAGGGTTTGCGAAATTCTTTCGACGGTGTCGTTGAGTTCGTGCTCTATGGCTTCCATTTCCTGAGGGCTTTTGTATTCGAAAAGTATTTTCCATCCGTCTAGCTCGCTGTGTGAATTTTCGTTCCGGGAAGATAGCCTGACAAGCCCCTTGACACCTATTCCCGTGGTAATGAAGTCCGCCACTTGAATCGCTCCGGCAAGTTTTTGGTGGCTTTCCGAGCGCAAGGGGTCGTGATGCCAGTGTATTGCATCCACTATGTCGTCGGAAATATGATGGTTCCAAAGGTAGTAAGCGCCGATTTTTGCGTGATTCCACCCTACGGTTTTGCTTTCCAAGCTGAGAAAATCTTCTGTTTGCCGATGTTTTTTTTGGTATACTTGCTCAAAAAGCTCGGGAAAAGTTATGGCTAGAATCAATTTGCCCAAGTTGTGAAGGAGGCCCGCTACGTAATCGGTTTCATCCTCGAATTTCTCATCCGTCAGAGAAAGAATTTCTCGGGTCAGGATTGCGCATCCGATACTGTGTCGCCAAAAGTCGGTCCAGGGAAAGGTTTGGCTGCCTTTTCCGAGTTCCATGACGTCCTCGATGACCGGAGTGGCGGAAATCAGTTCCCTAATACGGTTCAATCCAAGGAAAATGGATGCCTCCTCCACGCAGGAAATCCTTTTTTCGTCCTTGCTTCCGAAAAAGATCGAATTGACCAAATCGAGAACACGCGTGGTCAAGGAGGGATCGAGTCTTATGACTTCGGCAATTTGAGCGACAAAGCTGACATCCGAGTCAAGAAGATGGCGAAGAGTTTCGTTTATACTCTTCAGGGAGGCCAGTTTGGGACACTGATTTATCCTTTCGATCAACAAAAAATCGGAGAGAGGGCTGCTTGATTCCAATGGATGGCGACGATCAGTCCCGGAATCGTCCTTTTCCATGGTTGGCCAAATCAGGAATTAGGCATCGAAAAGAACGGCGTTAGGCCGAAACTCGGTGAGGTTGCTCTTTTCTTCCAGGCAAAGGTCGAAGTAATTGATAGCTTGCCTGCACGCTTCCGAATCTTTTGTCAGAATGAGTGTTTCCCCGGAGGATGAGAGAAGTTGAATGGAACCATCCGCTCTTTTCTCAAGGTAAACCTGAGAGTTGGCATTTTTCTCCATGAAGGAAGATACTTGCTGGTTCTCCATCAGAGCCAAGCGGGCTGACTTACTGTTGGAAAAGCGAACCGACGCATCCTCTCGTGATGCTTTCCCCAACTCTTCGGGGAAAGAAACACGCCCTTGGGCTTCAACGCTCTTTTTCGAGGCAAGTTGGTTGGAAATACCATCCAAAAGGTTTTTGCCTGCCGATACGAGTCCTCCTGCTATGATTGGATCCATGCCCGAAATGTAGCATTTCCTTTGCCAAAATCACGCTACATGAACCTGAGACATTTGCGCTCGATCAGAACTTCCGCGATTTGCAGTGCATTCAGTGCCGCGCCTTTCCACAATTGGTCGCCGACCACCCACAGCGCCAAACCGTTTTCCAATGCATGGTCAACACGGATTCGCCCAACGC
>JAYOII010000475.1:0-2328 GCA_038118685.1 Opitutia bacterium | reverse complement strand
CCACCTTTCGAATGCAATGGTTGTAGGTGTCGCACACATAAAGACTACCGTCCGGTCCGACAATCACTCCGAAGGGACCTCGGATCCGAGCTTCGCTCGCTGCCCCTCCGTCACCGGAAAAGCCCGCCACACCCGTGCCCAGTACAGTCGAGATGGAATTACCCCAAAGCTGTCCGGCGAGAATAGCACCGAGAGCCAGGCCTTTCAGTGCTCTCTGACTGGCCCAATTCATCGAAACGGCAAAAATCGTTTTACTCAGAGTCGTTGCTTTCGGCCGGTGGACCGACTGCCGGCGAGGCACTCGCATTTGTCTCGGGAACCGATTCTGCGGCGGTCGTATTTCCTTCCGCTTCAGGAATGATCAAAGGAGCCGTCCCCGACGAGGAATTCGAATCACTTGTGTTTGAATCAAAGGATTCCGGAGCTTGGGGTTTCGGCGTGATGCCCAAAAGCTCGATTTCGAAAGTCAACGTTTCGTTCGGGCCGATCGAATTGTTTCCCCTTTCCTGATAAGCGAGATCGGACGGGATGAAAACTTTCCACTTGGCGCCGGTCTTCATCAGTTGCAAAGCCTCCGTCCAGCCCTTGATGACACCGGATACATTGAACTTTGCGGGTTCATCTCGCTGAATCGAGGAATCAAAGACCTGCCCGTCAAGCAAAGTTCCATGGTAGTGAACCTCCACCTCGTCGTCTGCAAGCGGGCTCGCGCCATTCCCCTCCTTGATGACTTTGTATTGCAAGCCGCTTTCCAAGGACACGACACCTTCGCCGTCCTTGTTGCGGGAGAGAAAAGCCTCGCCTTTTTCCAGGTTTAAATCGGCAAGAGATTTCGCCACGTCCAACAGCTTTCGGGTTTTGGATAATTTCATCAACCGGGAATGAAAATAACTCGCGTTTAGATCATCGGCCAACGCATCAATTTTCGAAGCAAGGCTCGACTCATCCCCTTTGGACAAAGCCTGAACTCCCAAAAGAAAATGAGCTTCGGCCCGATCCGCGGGAAGAAGAGAAGGATTCTCGGAGATTCCGCTGAGCAGTTCATCACCTCGGGCGCTGGAATCATCCGCCTTGATCAGGGAGACGGCTTGCCCGATCAAGGCTCGGCCAAGCAGGGGATCCTCCGCCAGCATCGAGGCGGCTTTCTCAAAATTAGCCGCAGCGTCAGAGAACTTCTTGGCCCGGTATTGAATGACTGCGGCCCGGTAACTGGCAACCCCGCCCAACTTGTCATCATGATCGTTGGCAAAAGAAAGAAAGCGCTCCGCGGCTCCATCCTCCTCGAGACGTGCCCGCAGGAATGCGGAACTGCGTTCGGAAGCTTGGCCTTCGTCTCGATTCAGAAAGAAGTTATAACCTGCGACAGCAAGGGCAATGATTCCGAACAGGGCGAAAAGGCCGTTCTTGTTCTTATTCCAAACATCCGTCTCATCGTATGCCCGGTCCGCTGCCTCGTCCGCCGTCAGTCCAGGTGCTAGTTCCTGATCGTCGTCAGGCAAAGGGCGTGAGGAATCCTGAGGTAAATCGGACTCGTTTGGAGACTCGGTATTGTTTTCGTTGTTAGCCATGGGGCAAATTAGAAGAAGGGAGATATGGTCTTGATTTTTGGCATAAAGTCAACGGCAACTCTTTGGCTCGGTAAAACAGCTCCTTGGTGAATCCACTGGAAAGCATGTATTCACGGACTTGCCGCAAAGCTCCGGTAAATCCTTTGATCGGCTCTGATTCACTGCTTAAGGGCCATCCGACCAAACTCATCGAGCGTCGTGTATGGTGCTTCTGAAGGAAGGGGATCCGAGACAGGATACTTTCAGGTGCCCCCATGGATGCCCATAGCCAACGGGAAAGCGACGGAGAGATTCAATCAAAGACAACCGTCTTGTTGCGGTAGACAAGAACACGGTTTTGCAGATGTCTCCGAACGGCTGTGGACAAAACGAGTTTTTCCAAGTCTCGACCTTTCTCCACAAGGTCCATGGGGCCATGGCGATGGCTGACCCGTGTAACGTCCTGCTCGATGATTGGCCCTTCGTCCAGATCCTCGGTAACGTAATGGGCCGTCGCCCCGATTAGTTTGACTCCACGCCTGTAGGCTTGGTGGTATGGTTTGGCGCCGGCAAAGGAGGGCAGAAAGGAATGATGAATATTGATCACCGGGCATCCCACCCGATCAAGAAAATCTTTGCTTAGTATCTGCATGTAGCGGGCCAAAATCACCAGTTCCACACCCTGATCCTTGATCCAGGCAAGTTGTTCGTTTTCCACCTGCGGCTTGCTCTCTTCGGTAACGGAATGGCTCCTGAAAGGCATCCCATAGTTATCCGAGAC
>JAYOII010000474.1:0-2361 GCA_038118685.1 Opitutia bacterium | reverse complement strand
GCCTTGCTTGCCAAGGCGCCGGTCGGCTTTCCTACCCTTTTGGCGATGCGCCTGAGGGGGGTCCCCGTCGGACTGATTGTCGACGCAAGGGTAACCGCGGTGAAAGCAAGCCTTCCTTTGACGACCGACCAATTGGAAGCCCATTACCTGGCTGAGGGCAACGTCGTTCAAACCGTTCAGGCCTTGATCGCTGCCTCCAAGGCAAACATAGAGCTTTCATGGGATCGGGCTTGCGCCATCGATTTGGCTACCCGGGGAACAAGCAAGTCGGTTTTGGAAGCCGTTCGCACCTCCATCAATCCGAAGATCATCGATTGCATGATCGAAGGAAGAGAAACCATCGATGGCGTGGCCAAGGACGGGATTCAAGTCAAGGTACGGGCCCGGGTCACCGTTCGAAGCAATTTGGACCGTTACGTCGGAAGCGCTCAGGAGGAAACCGTCATTGCCCGCGTAGGCGAAAGCATCGTTTCTACCATTGGCTCCTCGGAGAATTACAAGGTGGTGTTGGAAAACCCCAATTCCATAACCGAGAAAGTCTTGGACCGCGGATTGGATCAAGGTACGGCCTTCGAAATACTCTCCATCGACATTGCGGACGTTGATTTGGGCGAGAACCGCGGAGCCGCCCTGCGTTCTTCCCAAGCTGCCGCAGACAAAGAAGTCGCTCAAGCTCAGGCGGAAATCAGAAGAGCCGCCGCCGTTGCTCTCGAACAGGAAAACAAGGCTAAAGTCGAGGAGATGCAAGCGAAGTTGGTCGAGGCCGAAGCGCAGGTTCCGATGGCCATGGCGGAAGCGTTCCGCAACGGAAACCTGGGCATCATGGATTACTACAAGATGCGCAACGTCGAAGCCGATACGGAGATGCGATCAAGCATTTCGAAGGACAAAGATTAATTTCTCCTTTTCTTCCCGAACCCGAACCGACGCATGCCCGACCTGCCTCTGGATACCTTGGTGATCATCGGGTTGGTCCTGGCCTCCCTGATCGGAAGAATATTCCAGAAAAAGCAAGACCCCGAAAAAGGCTCTGCCAAAGCCCCGACAAGTCAACCGTCCGACTCCGGGCCGACCCTCGACGAAGTTCTCAAGAAAGCTTTTGGGGAACCGGATATCGTGGAAGAATTCGAGTACGAAGAGCTTGTTGCCGCTGATCAGTCAGGCCAACGGGAGCAACCGGAAGAGCTCGATCTTCCTCCGCCCTCTTCGCCCGAGCCAATACCGACTTCTTCTTTGCAGGAAACGCCAGAGGAACCAATACTTGTACGGAGCCCGGGGAGGAGGGCGAGGCGAGAACTTTTTGCGGAGGGAGGTTCGCTTCGCAAGGCATTCGTGCTGAAAGAAATTCTCGATAAGCCGGTCTCCTTGCGGACCAGCCGATAAGTCGCGGGGAAGCTTTACTTCCCTTTTTTCGTGGGATCTTTTGGGGGCAAGGTACTCTTTGCTCTCATGCTTAGTTCAAGCTCGCTTTGCATGCATCGCCGGTTCCAATCGCAAGTTTTGGGAAATTTGCATTTCTCATATTGGCACTTGGGTGAAGGAGTTGGCTCATTCCTGCTCATTTCGACGTCTTTCTGCATGGTTAAGGTCAAAATTTTCTAACGAATCTTTCTCATTGCTCAAGCACTTACCAATTTGCTAATTGCTGCAATCTCCTCGGAAGCAACAAGCTGGCTGCTTGGATGCCCTTGCTTCATGGGGCGAGAACTCCGAGTTCCGGCTCGTTTTCTATGACGAACCATCCAAGTTCTCGTTGACCGCGATTGTCCGTTGTGCATCAATATCCCACCTCCTTATGAAACTCGCATACACTGCCTCCATTTTCCTGATATTGGTTTTTGCTCAAGGTTTTGCCTCCGGCGCGAACAAAATTTCGCTCAAAAAAGAGAACGGATCCATCGTGGTCAACGTAAACGACAAGCTCTTTACGCGTTACGTTTACAAAGACCCCCAAAGAGCCAAACCCATCTTTTATCCCGTCGTCGGGCCCTTGGGGCAAACGCTTACCCGGAAATATCCTATGGAGGAAGCTGCCGAGGGAGAGGCGGAGGACCATCCCCATCATACCTCGTTATGGTATACGCACGGGGAAGTAAACGGAGTCGATTTTTGGGCAGTCGGCAAGGGCAAGGGCAAGATTGTTCATCAAGATTTTCTTTCCATGGAAGACTCGTCTTTCACCACTCTGAACCTTTGGCAGAATGCCGAGGGAAAGACTCTTATGCAAGATCAGCGCAGGCTGTCTTTTCATGCCCCCAACGAGCAAGACCGGGCCATTGACGTCGCCTTTACCCTGAAGGCGGCCGTGCATGTCGTTACCTTTGGCGATACGAAGGAAGGCAGTATGGGAATCCGCATGGC
>JAYOII010000473.1:0-2363 GCA_038118685.1 Opitutia bacterium | reverse complement strand
CAAGCAAGTCATAGGCTCCGAACTTTCCGCCTACGGAAGTCAGGTCCGGCCCGACGGCTCCCCCTTCACCGGCTATCCGATGGCATGCATAGCAACTGCCTGCGCCGAACATTTGCCGACCATTCTTGAAGTCCCGTTTGCCGGGAACGCCACTGGGAACCCAAGCCGCCATGTCTTTCATCGTCCAGTTCTTGACGAATGAGCGTGGCTCGAAAGTAAATTGGGGGTCGGTTTGCTGAGGCTTGGTTGCGATGATCTTTTTCAAACCATCCGTCATTTGCCAATCCTCGACGCTGGCAATCGCATCTTTTTTGATGCCGTCCATGTAATTGCTCAGACGGGCGCCCCCTTTGAAACTGCCGGCCCGGACAAACCATTTGAAATAAGATTCTCTCAGGAGGGAGGTCCAGCCGGTTTTCAAATGACGGAGGTTCAAGGCATATCCGATCTGTTCCTCCTGTCCGGAAGCAGAACGAAGAAGAGCCATTCCTTTTCTAGCGGCGGATGGCGCTTGCAGGAACTGCATGATCGCAGAGAGGTCACGATTTTCCTCCGGGGTGGCTGCGGGGTAAATTTGATCAAGCCAAGCGATCAGGTTTTTCTTTTGCTCGGCTTGTGGCTGACCTCCGCGGGTGAGGGCGAGGGTGATGGATCGAAGTAAGTCGATCCGCTGTTGCCAATTCTTCTCGTTGCGGTAGTCGAAGCTCATGGCCTTGGTGAAAACGTCCGAGGAACTCTTGGCATCGGCCCGGGCCAGGGCGATCATGGCGGCGGAAGCGACAACGGGGTTTTTTTCGGGCGAAAGTTTTTTCTTCCAGTTCTTGACCGGTTGCTTTTCAAGGGCGACACGGGCGGCATGGCGGATGCCCCGGTCTTTGGCTCCCAAGGCGCTCCAGATTTGATTCAATTGCTTGGGGCTGGCTGGCTTGACCCCTTTTTGAACGAATTTTTCCAAGGCTTGGCGGCGTTTGCGAGCCTCCTCGCCACCCGGAACGGATTTGGCCGGCTCGGTCGATTCCTTGCCTTCGTAAGTCACCCGGTAAAGTCCGGATTGAACCTTTCGTCCGCCCACCGCAACGTACATGGCTCCGTCCTTGGGGTTGACCAACAGATCGGTCAGGGGAAAGGGTTGGGCGCTGGCGAATTCCTCCACTACACCCGAGTAGGATGATCCTCGTGGCTTGAGATGAACGGCATAGAGCTTTCCGTAAGACCAGTCGCTGACGAAGAAGGCGTTTTGGTATTTGGCGGGAAATTTGGCCCCGTATCCGAAACTAACGCCGGTAGGTGATCCCGGTCCCACGTCCACCACTGCGCCGAAAGTGTCACTGCAATAATCCATGAATTTTCCGGAACCGGTGCGCCAGCCGAACTCGGAGCCATCGATCACGTGGTTGACCCGGGTAGGGCGGTACCACGGTGTGTTCATGTCCCATTCCATGTCCGCGTCATAAGTGAAAAGTTCACCCTCGCGGTTGACCGCGGCGTCATACTGGTTGCGGAATCCGGTGGACATGACTTCCCAAGTCTTGCCTTCGGGATCGATCTGGGCAATGTGACCAAGAGGAGCTTCCGCTCCTTTCATGAAGTATTGCAAAGAGGGAAACAATTGATCTTCGGCCCAAAGCTCGGGAACCCGCGAATGGGTGTACCCCTCGGGCAACTGGGTCTGGTTGCCCATCACGACGTAGAGGTGCTTGCCATCGGGTGCAGGCAAAATCGCATGGGGGCCGTGTTCGCCTCCGGTGGCGGAAAGTTTCTTGATCGTCACGATCTTGTCGAATTGATCGTCCTTGTCGGTATCAAGCAGACGGAATACACCGGCACCCGTTACGCTCGATCGTGAATTGACTACGACGTAAAGGCTGTCGAAGGCATAGCACAAGCCTTGAGCGTGCCCGATTTGAGGAAGCTTTTTCTGGGCTTCGGTTGGTTTTCCCATGCCGGGCCTCTCAGTGGCGTAGGTAATTTGCTCGATGCTTGCCGGGTCGACGTTCTTGCCGGTTGCCGGAATGGGGAAGCGGTAGATTCCACCATATTGGTCGCTGACGATCAGGCGTTGCTTGTCGTCCATGCACATCGCGACCCACGAACCCTGTTTTTCCATGGGCACGGAATAGAGCAGATCGATCTTGAAGCCGTCGGCAATATTGATCCGGGCGGGTGAAGTGGCCGAACGGGCCAAGGATTCCAATTTGGTCTTGGGGGCTGGTTTGGAGGCCTCCTTTTTAGGTTTCGCACCGCTTGCTTTTTCAAGAGCTTTCTTGGCGGCCTCTCCTGATAATTTTCTATATTTGAGTGCCTTGAATTCGACTTTCATGGGGGCGCCGCGATGAAGTTGAAGTCCCAGGTGTCCTTTGGCG
>JAYOII010000472.1:0-2369 GCA_038118685.1 Opitutia bacterium | reverse complement strand
TCCAGCGAATCGGCAACAGCCTTAAGTTCAGGTCCTACGTGGCTCGTATCGAACAACATGGAAGAATCCAATTCTCCCCCGCCCAACGACGATTCCTGACCAACCGGTGCTTGAGGAGGATCGCTCGACGCGACTACGGGAGGTACAAGCTCACCATCGTCATAAATTTCATCTGCCATCCGGGTGCCGTCGGGAGACCATTGAGAACGCCTGCCATCCCTTTTTCCCGCCCTGTAGCTTCCAACGTCGTACTTCTGCCCGTCTTTGGTCAAAAACTCGTAGCGACCATCCAGCAATCCATTGAGATAGAAGATCTCCTTCGTCTTCTGACCGCTGACGTGAAAAGAAGCAAGACGACCATGGAGCTTTCCATTTTTGTATTGAGACTCCTCTTTTATCTGCCCCCCCTCGAACCAAGTCAAACTGCTTCCGTGCCACAAACCTCGCCTGTACGTAGATTCGCTCTGCTTCTGCCCATTCCCGTAAAAGGTCACGAGAATGCCATCCCCCCCCGAAAGAGTCGTTTCCTCACTTCGATCCCCATTCGGCTTCCACGAAAACCCATGCAATGAATTCCCGTTTTCATGAAAGATCATGGTCATCAATTGTTTGGAGTTTTCATATCTCGCAACGCTCCAGCCCGTAAAAAGCACGCCATTTTGGCCATAAACCAATGCGTCCGTCACCGTCAAGTCAGCCCAATCGGTTGCATTTGCCTCAAGCGCGGAAAAATCAAGGTCGGAAATTTCAAGCGCCTCCATTCCATCAGAATCAGAAACTTCATCGGCAGGCACTCGAGGCCCCCCGTCACCCTTCGGCCAAAGAAATACAACCAAGCAAGCAATGACGAGCACCGCAAGCAATACGGTCAGCACCGTATTGAGAGACCCTCCCGAAGCGTTCTTGAGCACCCTTTGCCTTGGCTCACTTTCTCCATCGGACAAAACTTCCGACTGAGCTTCTTCGGAGAGAGACAGATTAAGCAATTGCGCGACACTTGACCATTCATCAGCCCCCACTTCACAGGCATGATCGGCCTTGGAAAGCAGACCACCGTCCATTTGGTCACGGATCTGATCCAAGGTAAAAGGGCCCATGTTTTGCCCATCTTTGCTTACCCAATATTTCTCCGAATGACCCATATTGATTGCGTAGCATGACCAATAAAATCTTTCAAGTTATCGTTTTTGCATTCATAAACTTAAGATTAGGAACACTTACCGCTTTCATCCCCCTGCAAGAGCTTCTCCTTGACCAGACATAATCGATACTTTTTGCTCAAAAAAGGAAATAAAAAAACGATAAGGGAAAGCCCAAGCCCTCGAAGCCAAATTATTCGGAGGAAGGTTTTCCGAACGCAACAGGAGCTCCACAAATCATTCCAATATGCAGGTCTACGTTCACAGGGACGGTCAAAACTTGGGCCCCTACTCGATTGGGCAATTGCGCCCCTACCTGCAGGCGGGCAATTTCACGGGAGAGGACTTGGCCTGTCTAGACGGAGTCAATTGGGTAGCCCTCAAAGACGTTCCCGGGATAGTTGATCGAAAAAGCAAGCCGGTCCCGCAAGCAAGAACTACCCCCAAAGAACCGGTTTCAAAACCCAACAAAAAACCGTTCATCCTTCTTGCTGTGGGAATCCTGTTTGTTTCCCTCTTCGGCATTTCCGCCTATTTTTGGCTGAAGAACGAAAAAACTCCCCAAGAAACTTCCCCCCTTACTGCACCCGGGCGAGTCGAAACTACATCCCAACCAACTGCTGGAACTTCCGCTCCGGGAGAAGAGAACTTACTTGAGAATTCAAAACCTATGCCAAGCACGGGGTTCCTTGAGATAAGGCCCAAGCAAGTAGTCGAAGTCTACGATGGCGACACCTTCAAGATCGACTTGCAAGGAGTGCATCCACTCTTCGGAGACAAGCTTCCCATTCGCGTGAAGGGAATCGACACCCCGGAACTGAGGGGAACGACCGAGGAAATCAAAGCTTTGGCCGAACAAGCCCGCGAATTGACTGAAAACACCCTTAAAGGCGCGGAGAAGATCGAGCTCAGAAATCCGGAAAGAGGAAAATACTTCAGGATCGTGGCGGAAGTGTGGGTGGACGGCAAAGCCTTGGCAACCATGCTCAAGGAAAAAGGATTGGCCCAGGATTACGACGGCGAGGGCGAATGGCCTAGATGGTAATCACCCCCTCTCTTTTCCTTGAAAATTCCTGCCCCCTCGAAACGGACTGGCCTTATTGCAAGTGACTGTCCGGCGATTCGCCAGGAAAAAGACGTTAATCTTCAATCTTGTAAAAATGGCTTTCGTTGACTAACTTGAACCCGGTTCGGAAGGATGGCAGAGTGGTCTAATGCGGCGGTCTTGAA
>JAYOII010000471.1:0-2388 GCA_038118685.1 Opitutia bacterium | reverse complement strand
TAGAGTCGTTGTGATTGGCATGGCGAAAGGTACTTTTGCTTGAAACCAAGGGCTCACTCTTGCAAAAGATTCTTACGATGCCAATCTATGAATTTTATTCCCCGGGTACGAGAAAGATTTATTCCTTCTTTGCCCGTTCACCTTCCTACGCCGAGAAGACGCCTTTCTGTCCGGACGGCAAAAAGCACGTGATGAAAAAACTTCTATCCGGCTTTTCCATTACGGGGCTTAACGCGGACGCTCCCGATCTGCCGGAAGTCGATGGCGATTCCGACGATCCCTTTGCCGGGATGGATCCGAATCAGGCCGAGGCCGTTATGAAGGAGTTGGAGGGAGCCATGAATGGCATGGATGAGGAAAATCCCGATCCAAGGCAAATGGGGCAGTTGATGAGGAAAATGTGTGAAATGACGGGCGAGCGAATGGACGAGCCCATGGAAGAAGTGGTGAGAAAGCTTGAGGAAGGGATGGATCCGGATGCACTGGAGGAGCGAATGGGAGACTTTCTGGGAGATGATGGGGGGGAGGAAGGGACTGGTGTTGATCAAAGCGCCGGTCAACAGGCGAAAGCCAAACTTAGTAGCCTTATGAAGAAACGCCTTGTCCGTGATCCCGAGCTTTATGAGTTTTCCGAATACCTTCCTGACTAAGGCGCCTTGCTTCGGGTCAAGACCGGGGCGAAATCTCGGGGCGACCATACTTGTTGCGCTTTTGGTTTCCTGTGGGCAGGAGGATCGTTCGGAGGATCAGATAGCTCCTGATTTCTGGGAGGGTAATCAAACGGATTTCGAAAGTGGTTTTTCATTCCAAACGAAAGGCAATGAGTCGGTCCTTCATTACGAAAACACAGGTCAGCCCTACAGCGGATCGATCGAAAGAAATGCCTCGAGCGTCTTGACCAGGCAGACTTTTTCCTCCGGCAAGCTCAACGGGTTGAGCACGAAGCGTTCGAAGGACGGTTCGCGGGTGGAGGCGACGTACCGGAACGGCCTTCTGCATGGGAAAATGATTTTTTACTCGGCGAACGGCGCTATTCGTTCCGTTATGAATTACGAAGAGGGCCGACTCGTTGTCGATCCCAAAGGCTCGGAAGGGGGCGAAGCTAACGTTTCCTCGTTTTGATGAATTCCCGCGTGGCTCTTCTCATGCGTTTGGTCCGCATATCGTCATCATCCTCTTCGTCAATGGCCAAGGGCAAAAAGAGATAGAAAACACTTCCTTTTCCCATTTCGCTCGAGAAACCAATTTCGCCCTTGTGGTCTTCGATGAAAAGCTTGGTGTTGTAGAGTCCGAAGCCGGAGCCTGAGCTTGACTCCTTGGTCGTGAAAAACGGATCGAACAATTTTTCCTCGATTTCAACGGGGATTCCCTTGCCGTTGTCCGATAGGGAAATTTCAGCACCGTGGTTGGGGGCTTTTCTCGGTTTTCCGGAGGCGCCGACCATAATGTCCTCTCCTTTTTTTACCTTCCTAAGGCGAATTTTGATTCTGCCGTTTCTTTCGATCGCATCCCGTGCGTTTATCGCGAGGTTGAGGATAACTTGGCGAAATCCAGTCTCTTCCAAAAAAGCGGGCAGGGATTCGGTTCCAAAGTCTGTCAGGAGCTTGGCGCTCCGCGGAATGATGATTCCAACCAAATCCATTTGATCCTTTAAAAGCAAGCGGAGATCATGTATTGCGCGGGCCGCTGGTTTTTCCCGGTGCAGATCGATTATGCGGCGGACCAATTTCTGGGCCTGCATGGCGCTCTTCTTGATCTGTCCCATCCCGTTTGCCATGGGGTCGTCCTTCTCCATCATTCCATGGTAGAGTTCACTGATTGAGAAGATCCCCGCCATGAGGTTGCTGAAGTCGTGGACCAAGCCATTGGTCAAGGTAGCCAACCCTTCCCTCCATACGGAATTGGACAATCGGTGTTCGGCGATCGCTTGGCGAGTGATATCGATTAATACGCCGTCGTAGCCCAAAAGCTTTTGGGTAGCCGTAATGATTGGGGTGCGGACGTCCAAAAGGTAAACGATCTGACCGGTTGGAGGAAGTTGGACGCGATATGAAAAGCTGAAGGTTTCCGGACTCTTGGAATTTGAATTCAATGCGTTTAGGAAATGCTCACGGTCCTTCTCGAAAATTTTGTTCAGAAACAGCCCTCCGTTGCGGGAAAACTCTCTGTGTTCGTTGGGGAACATTCTCCTGATCCCCCTCGAGAGATAACTGAAGGTCATGTCCGTGCGTTGGGTGAAGAAGATGCCCGGAAAGTTGCTGACATAGTCCGAAAGCCTGCTTTCGGCCTTCTGCAGTCTGATCAAGGTGTTTGCCAATGCCCTCGGGTCATTCATCAAGTCTCCCATGAAGGCCTGCTTGAGGGAGTCGTGAGGCGCAAGGGCAGGGG
>JAYOII010000470.1:0-2388 GCA_038118685.1 Opitutia bacterium | reverse complement strand
GGAATGAATTCACCCTCCCTCGTCACTTGGCAAACCCATCCCCGGTAGGGAACGCAAGCATACATTCTTTGCAGGTAGCTTCTCTTGTCGAACCGCCCCCGTTTCTCGGACCTGACGTCCGCGCCGCTTGAGGCAGTACCCAAAGCAACGTAAAAATTTCCGGCTTTGTCTCGAACCGGACCGAAATGAAATTCATGGTAATTCCCGGACACACCGAAGCCATCGCTGAAAGCCGAATACTCATCCGCGACCCCATCCCCATCCAAATCCTTGAGCAAGGTAAGTTCGGGCCTTTGCGAAACCATGACCTCGCGGTCATTCAAGGCAACGACCCCTAGGGGAGTATGCAAGCCATCGGCAAACAGTTTCCATTTTCCGGTTTTTGAGTTGAGCGTAAATACCTCTCCGCCCACGAAACAAGCAACCAGCCGCCCGTCAGGCATAAAATCCAACCCATCTGCCTGCGTTCCCTGTCCGCCCTTCGAATTTCCATATCTCTGAAGAAGAAGTTCGGGCGCCTGGACATTCTCTATTTCATAGAAGTCCGTGATTTTAGCAGCGTGCAAGAAATTACCCCAGGTCAGGCTCAGGCAAAGCAAAAGAAAGTATCGGCTCATTTTTCAAATTCCTCTCGATCTTCAAACAAACGCATGATCTCACTCTCGGAAAGCGGTCGATCATAGACCCGCAATTCGTCCAAATAATACTTTGGATGCCCGCTTCCACCATCCAAGGAAACCTTGCCGGATAGGGTTGCTTCGCTCGTTTCCTCCGAGCTAAGAGCGCCGTCAAGATAGAGGCGAACCTTCTTGCCATCAGAAGACAAGCAGACCAAATGCCATTGATCATCAATTGCTGGCTTGGCAGTCGGTTGAATTTCCCTGAGTTTGTCGGCCTTCTTCAACTCGACCACCTCCATCCGATCAACATTCGGTCCTCGATTGACAATGGAAGTCAAGCGAATGCGACGCTTCCCTTTTTTTAGGTCGACTTTGTAATCCTGGTTGCGCCACGAAGCCCAACTGCCCGTGCCGGAAAAGGGCAGGGAAGGGGCAAGCAGGTCCTCTTTGCCGTCCACGCTCAAGCGCAGGGGGCGGTCGTCGGAACTCGCGTAGCGGAAGCGCAAGGTGTACGGACCATCCTGGGTAATCGTCACGTCCCACTCGACGTATTCCCCCTTTTTGCTTCCGAAATCAAGATACCCCGACCCCAAGAACCCACCGTTGGCTCCAGTGCGGGTAGGCCCCTTGAATTTGGCTTCTTCGGCCTCAAAGATTCCTTCAAGGTTGCGGGCAAAAGGTTCGACTGTTGATCCAAAGACCAATGGATCCCCATGTGACAGGTAAGAAACTCCGCCCCCCTTTTCCCAAAAAACAAGATTGGAAACGGGTCTCGAGGGGTCCGAAAGCTTCAGCCAGAAGGAGAGGGAGGCCCCATTGGTGTAATCTCCTGTTTGTTGGGCGGGAACGACGGGCTTGCCCCCCCTCATGAGCCAAGACTGACCAATGGCGCCGGGATGAAGATCACCTTTCCGGTTGTAGCAGACCGCCAAGTCATTCATTCCGAGGCGCAACAACGGAAACTTTCCGGGCAATTCCTCCATTTGGACCAGAAAACTACCAGACTCCTCCTTGGTCAGTCGCCAAGCAGAATCCGAGAACTTGCCTTTGTCGAAGGAGTAGGAAACTCCGCTGTCGGGATCAATCTCCCAGACGATACCATTGGCGGAGCCATCGATCTTGAATCTCCTGATCAAGCCGCTTTTGCCGGGCAGTTTCGCCAAATATTCTCTGACCTTCAGGTCACCCACACGATAGCGAAATTCCGGGATGCCATCGATCATCCGGTACCCGTCGAATTGTACTTGGACCGAATCCGAGCCCAATTCCCGAAAGGGAAATCTGTCCTCCATGAGATAAACCAAGCCCTCGATGGTCGGAAGGGTACGCCAACGACCGAAACTCCCGTTCTTTTTGATGAACCCACCACGCCAAGCATATCGCAACCGGCATACCCCTGCATCCCAACAATAGGAATGTCCACCCGGCAGGTTTACCGCAATGGCCGCCGGACTGCTGTCAGGCATAAAAGTCCTGTGCACTATGGCGCCGCCCTGATTTGAGAACTTTCCCCAGGCCGAACCATCCTCCTCGGGATCTTGCTTGGCCAAATTGATCTCTTTGGGAACCTCCTTGGAAACGAAAAGAGTCCCATGCATAAGAAAGCCATGCCCGGGAAACGTGCAAACGTAGGGATACTGACCCTCCTTTGAGGGTGCCCTGAAACGAACGATCTCCTTTTGGCCTGGCAGAACAACCTGAGTCGAAGCAAGCACCTTGTCGGACTTCGGCACGTAGTGAAGCCCGGGACCCTCCGCGCCCAATGCGA
>JAYOII010000469.1:0-2390 GCA_038118685.1 Opitutia bacterium | reverse complement strand
AATGCCAAAGTCGAGAGTGAAGGATCGGGTCTCTCCCGGGGCAATCCGAGGAACTCTGCCGTATTTGCGTTCAACCCTCCGGTTGAACGGGTAGCCGGTGGCGGGCTCAATGCCCGTAACGTACCCGTCTTCTCTGGCCGCCGTGTTCTTCCATATGGTCAAGTAAGGCAGCTCGGTGATATTCCAGCGAACCGAGGTGGCTTGATCGCCGGCTGCGTTCGTCAGCAGGGCAAAGCAACTGGAATTGGCATCGGACAAAGGTTCGAGCAGGAAGACTTCCTCGACGAATCCCGGAGTGGGTTCCGCGTAGGTTTGCCAATCGGCGATTCCCTTGGCGGCATGCTCATTCATAGGGGTCACGCTTTTGGCCGGTGCGTAG
Organism: Opitutia bacterium; assembly: GCA_038118685.1. Taxonomy (GTDB): domain Bacteria; phylum Verrucomicrobiota; class Verrucomicrobiia; order Opitutales; family Seribacteraceae; genus Seribacter. The sequence goes on along the minus strand of JAYOII010000469.1, from coordinate 2,011 downwards.
ACCATGGCACCTTTTTCAAGAATAGAGGACCCGTAGTTACCATGGTAGATGAGCTGAAATTCTTGCGCGGATGAACCTTCGTTTGTGAGCTTGTCGGATATTTGAAAGGTATCCGAACCGGGAACGGTGGATATTTCGGTCACCAGCTTGAGTTTGGGGCCGTAGAAGAATTTCTCGTAAACCGTTCCGCTGATGCGAATTCGGTGAGGAGGTTCCGGGTCGACGCTGATTTGGTAGCCGGATGCCGGGATGTTTTGGATTTTGCCATGGAGGGTGAGGGTCAAAGAGGCGGTTCCTCCGGTATTGTCTATGAATTGATCGGTTCCCGGGTGTCCGGCGAATTCGAGTCCGCAACGCACCATCCATTCATTGAAACCCTCCAACCATCCAAGTCCGCCCCGGCTCTCGAGCTGTATGTGAGAAGGGTGGACGACTTCCTTGACGGGCGAGTCCCAGCCCAACCTGAGGTCTCCCATCCGGATGTCCAAAATTCCCATCCCGCGAGTCGGGATCACGGTGATTTCAAGCTTCCCGTTATCCAAGGTCAAGAGCTCGACTCCTTCCTGTTTCCCCCCTTTCAGAACCCTCTTGGTGACGGACCATTGGGCCGCGAAGGATTTGTCCTTGTGTTTGGTCGAACCGTCCAGGTATTCGATTGCATCTTGCCGTGCGAGTGTGTTTTGGGTTTCCGGTTCCACCGGAGCTTTGTTTTCCGAGCATGATCCAAGCGCGAGCAAACAGAAGAGAATTGGAGGAAGGGCGTTTTTCATGGGCAAGGTGGGGTTGGGGGTGTGTTTAGCCGAAGACTTCTTCAAGCGCGGCCCGCATAACCTCGGGGTCTGCGTCGACACCGGTCCAATGACGGATTCCGATTACTCCTTGATTCACGAGCATACCGAGCCCGTCGATAACCTTGCAACCTTTCCCCCGGGCATCACGCACGAGGTTGGTCGCAGGTGGGTTGGGGATGACGTCGGCGACCACGGTTTCTGAGCTCAGGCTTTCGAGATCGAAATCGAGACGGGCGTCAACGTCGGGAAAAAGTCCTATCGAGGTGGCGTTGATCAAAACGTCGGTTCCGGCGGGGAGGACGAAGGTTTTGTCCCAAAGCACGAAATTGGCCTGAACTGGGAGCTTGTCGTCCAAGAGAGAAGTAAGTTCTTCTCCCCGTCCGGGGGAACGGTTTACGATCGTGATGGCGGATGCCCCCGCCAATGCCACTTCCACGCCAATCGCCCGGGCTGCTCCACCCGCTCCGAATATGACCACGCTTTTATCCTTGGGGTCGGTGAGTTCCTTGAGCGAGGACACGAACCCTTTTCCGTCCGTGTTTTCTCCGATCCATTTGCCGTCTTTTCGCACCACGCAATTAACCGCTCCCATGAGGGATGCCGATTCACCCAAGCCGTCCAGGTAATCGATGACCTTGACCTTGTGAGGGATCGTGCAGTTGAAGCCTTGGAACCCCATGGCTTTGGCTCCTTTTACCGCATCTTCCATGTCATCGGGTCCGACCTCGATTGTGAGGTATCTCCAGTCGAGGTTGTGATGCCGGTAGGCTGCCTCGACCATGACCTGCGTGGGGTTTTCCGCAATCGGTTGGCCGAAGGCCGCGGTAAGTTCTTGCTTGAAGTTTAGCTCTTTTGACATTTTCCGAGTATGTTTTTTCGTTTCCAAAGTTATCAATTTATATGGATCGGCAAGACAAATCTAAGCCTAGCCCCCGGATTACTTTTTTATTTCGTTACTCTTTCGTTTGTCGTTTCAAAAAAATCATTGAACGAACATTGTTTCCACATTAGGAAATGCTTCCATATAAGGAAAACATGTCAGGGAATATCTTAATCAGCGAAGAAGCCTCTGCAAAGGGAACGGAGAGAACGTTGGCAATCCTCGAGCTTTTGGGCAGGTTTCGGAAGGGTCGGTCATCCAGTGAAATTGCTCGGTTACTTGGTCTTCCCGTGAACACGGTCGGTCGCATAACCGAGACCATGACCAAGCGGGGATGGCT
>JAYOII010000468.1:0-2404 GCA_038118685.1 Opitutia bacterium | reverse complement strand
GTTTTCCCGAAGAAAGCTCCTGAAGAGATCAATGGCATCCCCGTCCCGGGTAAAGGAGAGGGCGAAGTAGTCGTGTTTGCACTCGATCCCGACCAAAGTGTCTTGCCTGTCTTTTTGGGTGACCGAAGGCAAATCCGTTTCGATTCCGGGCAGGTTGACGTGCCGCCTGCTTCCAAGCGAGCAATCTTGCAATACCGCGCAGCGAATTACGCCTTCGGATTTTTCCACCACCTCGAGGGAGATCAATCCATTGTCCAAAAGAACCGTACCTCCCGGTTGCAGGTGTTCGGTCAATCTTTCATAACTTACTTGAATGCGGATCGGTCCATCTTTTCCGTCTTTTTGCGTGGAGGGGCTGCCATAGCTCAATTCCACCGTTTGGTCTTTCTTCAGTTCGATTGGCTTGTCCAGAAAACCTGTTCTGATTTCGGGACCCTTTACGTCCATCATAATGGCTGGTTCGCGCTTAAGCCTCGCCCCAATCGATCTTATTTTCGATGAAATTTCCCGTACCCAGTCATGGTCCGCATGAGCCATGTTCAGCCTGCAAACGTCGACCCCTTCTTTGATCAATTGCTCAAGAGTTTCCTCTTTTTCGGTCGCAGGTCCGATCGTGGCGATCACTTTGGTTTGTCGAAGCAAGCTTTTCATATGGGGATTGACTCTGCGGTAGTCGGATCGACGACGTAAGTTGAGAATCGATCGCCTTGTCCGTTCAATGAGCTAAAGCGATCCTTGACTACTTCGACGTCATTGCAGTCTTTGCTCAGGTGCATGAGAAAGATTTTCTCCCAACGGCTTCCTTCCATGGAATTGAGCAAATCGAAAGTAGATTGATTGGACAAGTGTCCGTGCCTTCCCCTTATTCTTTGCTTCAGGCTCCATGGCCTTCGTTGGTCTTCTTCAAGCATTTTGGAGCAATGATTGGCTTCGAGGACCAAAATGCGGGCTTGCCGGATTCTTTCCCGCACAAGGGCCGGGACATATCCGAGATCCGTTACCCAAGCCAGGCTGGAAAAGGGATCGAAGAGGTCATCCTTTCCCCATTTGAAATAGAATCCGACCGGGTCGTATGCATCATGCGGTACGCTGAATGGGTGGATTTCGAAAGATTCGAAAGAAAAAGGTTTTCCGGTCTCGAAAATTTTCCAGTTCGGACGCCTTGGCAACTTGGCTTGGATCGCTTGGACGGTATCCCTGTTTGCAAAAATCGGCAACCTTCCGAACTTTGAAAGGCCTCTGATCCCTGCGGAATGATCATTATGTTCGTGTGTGAGAAAAACAGCGCTCAGCTCCTCGATCGCAATGCCTTCCTCGCCAAGCAGAAATTGAAGCTTCTTGCCAGAGAGCCCTGCATCGATAAGGATTGTTTTGTCGTGAACCCGCAAAACCGCTGCGTTACCCGAGCTGCTCGATCCCAATATTTTGAAGAATACCTCCACCAAACATAGGTTAAAGAATATGGATCGGCGTAAGCCAACCTAAAACTTGAAAATCTTTTCCAATGCCAACCCAAAACGAAGTTTTTGACGTTGTGGACGCTGTGGACAGGGTGATCGGTGAGGCGAGCCGTTCCTTGGTTCACAATCGCAATTTGTTACATCGCGCGGTACACGTGTTTGTTCAAACCCGACCGGGATACTGGATATTGCAAAAAAGATCGGCTCAAAAAGACTTGGAGCCTATGCTTTGGACCTCAAGTTGTTCGGGGCACGTCGACAAAGGGGAGCAATACGTCGAATCTGCGATTCGGGAATGCAAGGAGGAATTGGGGCTTGAGCTGGGTCGTTCCGAAATAGAGGAAATCTTTCGGTGCAGCCAATGTCCGGAAACTGGATACGAGTTCGTCAGGGTATACCAGGCGAAAGCTTCAGGGAGAATCATCCCATGCCCGGATGAGATTGTTGAAACCGTTGAACTGAGACTGGATGAGTTGGAAGTTGCGTTGGTTCGAGCCCCTCACTCTTACGCTTCGTCATTCAGGCACCTTTTTCCCTTCTTGAAAAAGAAGCTCAGCCTTACATGAGTTCCATCTGGTCGGAAAGGGATGATTGACCATCCCTGAAACCAGAAACTTCCCAACCTTTGGAAGTAAGAACGCGACCTTGGGCCGTTCGCTTGACGTATCCCTCCTGAATGAGAAAAGGCTCATGGACTTCCTCCAGGGTATGCTCCTCTTCTCCTACGCCAACGGCAATCGTACCAAGTCCGACAGGTCCGCCCTGGTAGTTTTTGGCCATGGTTGAAAGGATTCGTTTGTCCATTTCGTCCAAGCCATGGCTATCGATGGCCAAGAGATCCAAGGCGTTACAAGCGATTGCACGGGTGATTTTGCCATCGGCCCTTTCCTCGGCGTAATCTCTTGTGAAGTGGATGAGGTTGTTCGCAATGCGGGGTGTGCCTC
>JAYOII010000467.1:0-2407 GCA_038118685.1 Opitutia bacterium | reverse complement strand
GAAAAAGCGGACTGCCCGGACGAGGATCGGCCGTGGAAGAAGGGCTTAGGCAAACGACTAGCAGCACAATGGCACTAAGGGATAACAAATTCGGAATCCTTTTCATATTTATTTAAATTTCTCAGGGCATCGGGTTTTTGGCCGGATCATAGGGCATCTGGCTCCAGTCCGAGCAGAACGGCGAGGCAGGCAAGCCGGCCTGGTTGTAGAGGTTCCACGGTTGATCTTTTTTGGAAGCCTCCGGATGACAGGCATAGCGCACGGCCACCGGTTGCTTTACCAAAGAGCTTTTCACCACCACGACCGGGCCCCTTGTCCTCGCTTGAGCCGGATGCCAGACGCCATCCTGCCCCACCAATTCAAATCCGTTCAACGCACCGTCCGTGTCCTCTACGATTTTACCAATTCCTTCGATTCGTCCGACCATGAGACCTTCTTCGGCGTAATCGAAATGAACTATCGCCCCCGCTCCCCGAATCTCGGCTTTCCGAAACAAGGGGCCGCTGAAGGGAATCTTCTTGTCGTATAGCTTGGCCAACGGCCAACGGGCGAGCCGCTCGCCGACGTCGATCTTGTTGGGGGGATGAATGTCGTTTGCATGATCGAGGTCGATGGTGACCGCCATCCCCGTGCCATCGACTTCCAGGGCCTGAAACTGTTCCTCACGCGCATAGGTCCAGGCATAGCTTTTCCATTGGGGCAATTGGACGTAGAAAAACGGCAAGTTTTGGTTGTTCCATGCTTGGCGCCACCCCTCGACCAAGGCCCGTTGCTTGTACCGGTAGTCGCGGGGATCTTCGCCTTTGCCGCAGTTTGATTCCGCCTGATACCAAATGGCTCCGCAAATGCCATAGGGCGCAACAGGAGCGATGCGACCGTTATAGATCGTCCCGGCCAACCAAGCCGGGCTTCGGACAAAGGTGCCGCCGCGCATTTTCTTGATCGCCTCGAAATCTCCGGCCTTGGCATACTTGGCCAGTTTGACCAGCGTGGGATGTCCCTTGAATGCCTTTGCGGGAACGTATGGCTCGATCGGCGTACCGCCCCAAGCGCAGTCGATGACCCCGATGGGAATCTTCAGTTCCAAGTGCAGGCGCCGGGCAAAAACAAAGCCCACGCCCGAAAAGCCGCCCACGCTTTTGGGTGAACAGACCACCCAAGCTCCTCCACTCAGGTCAGGTTGCGCCACGGCGGCGTTGCGCTCATTTACCTTGCGGTGACGGATGGCGGGATAGTTCGCCGCCTCCGCCAAGGCCTTGCCTTCGGGCAGGCGGCTGGCCATGCTCTTCACTTTATAATCCATGTTGGACTGCCCTCCGGCAAACCAAACGTCGCCAACCAAGACGTCCTGAATCGTCACCCGCTCGTCGCCCGAGCTGATTTCAAGCGAACGTCCTTTAGCCGAAGCCTTCATGGGAGCAAGCTCCGCCTTCCACCGGCCTTTCCCGTCCGCCTTGGTGGCAACGGACTGTTCCGCAAAGGCCACCGTGACGGAAGCTTCCGCGTTCGCCCGGCCCCACAAGGGAACCGCAGCCTCGCGTTGCAACACCATGTGGTCGGAAAAGATCTTGGCCGGTTGCAGCTCGGCAAAAGTCGACCACTGGCCGCAAAGGACGAGAAAAACAAAAGAAACGACCCGAGGCATTCGGAGCCTTGCTATTGGTTCTTGGGTTTGCGGGGCTGTTTCGGTTTCTTGACCCTCTCCTTTATGATCGGCACCTCGAGTCCGTCGTCCGGCTGATTCCAAAACCGATAGGGGTCGTCCAGGCGGCGCATCTCGGACAAGAGCACGCCCTCCATTTCTTTGAGCTTTTCGGCATACTTGGGATCCTTCGCCAAGTTGGTCTGGTTCTTCTTCGGCTTGACCCCGGTTATGGCGATCACTTCCGGATCATGGTGTTCCTTCATGAACTCGTGCGGATTCTCTTTCAGATTGAAAAGTTGAACATGCTTCACTCCGGTTTTGGTCACCTCGTACTGGGTCAATTTCCAGTCCCCCTTTTTTACGGAGCGTGTCCCCGGGCGTCCCCCACCGCAATAGACCCCGTACAAGACGTCGCGCGCTTGTTCCTCGTCGCCCATGAGGACAGGCTTGAAACTAATCCCCTCGGAGGTTTTCGGAGCATCGATCTTGGCCAAGTCACACAAGGTGGACAAGACGTCGAGCAGGTAAACGTTCCCGGCAACCCGTGAACCGGCCTTTATGCCCGGCCCTTTCACGATGAAGGGAATACGCCAGGTGTGATCGTAAAGGTTTTGCTTGCCCTGAAGACCATGTCGACCGATGGCCATGCCATGGTCCGCGGTATAGATGACGTAGGTGTTGTCCAGTTCTCCCATAGCTTCCAACTTCTTCAGTACCCGCCCGACCTGAAGGTCGATGTTCTCGCTGCAAGCGAATTCGCGC
>JAYOII010000466.1:0-2434 GCA_038118685.1 Opitutia bacterium | reverse complement strand
GACTCCTACAGAGCATAAAGGCCGTAGGCTCTGGGGGTAAGAACCAAGCTGGTCGATCTTAAAAGCGGGGAGTTTATGTGGGCCATTGACGAAACCTTCGACTCCGGTCACGCCAATGTGATTGCCGGTGCCAATGTTTTTCAGAAAAGCTCACAGGTTCGCGCCCTTTCATCCAAGACTGCCGGGAGCACTCTCCATTCCCCCAGAATATTCTCCAAATACGTCGCATCGACTTGCTTTTCCACATTGCCATCCAGATAACGATTTAAAAGGTTGCATTTCAGTCAGATTTGGCGCAAATTAAGCTTCAGTAATCTTCAATGGAAGCCATAACCAACAACGAGAACACACCTGCTCTCAGGGCATACTCCAAGGAAGGATCACATGCTCCTCAGGCTTCAGCGCAACCTTCCGAGTCGGTCGCGACAAAAGTTCGCCTTACCGATGTTAATTCTCTTGCCTCAAGGGCTTCAGAAGCAGGCGAAGACATCCGCCCGGATGCGGTCGAAAGAGGAAGAGCGCTTCTTGCCGACCCTAATTGGCCAAATGACACGGTGCTCGAGGGTCTTGCACAGAGGTTATTGAATTCAGAAGATTTCAATTCCTAATTGATTTAGCTCGGTTTACACCATGCAATACGACAAGATCGCCCGCTCTTACAAGGCTCAATCTGTCCAAACCGCTAGTCCGGGGAAGCTCGTATTGATGTTGTTCGATGGTTGCTTGAGGTTTACCGCAGCAGCCCGGAAGGCATTCGACGAGGAAGAATTCACGAAAAGGAATGAGGATATAAACAACAACCTCATTCGGGCTCAAAACATAGTAACTGAATTACAGTCTTCCTTGGATATGTCCGTCCCGGGCGACCTTCCGGGTACGCTCTACAGATTGTATGATTACGTTATGCACAATTTGCAGCAGGCAAACCTCAACAAAGAAGTTAAGCCTATCGATGAAGCGGACAAAGTAATCAGTGAACTTCGTGAAGCTTGGGCCGAAATGCTTACCCAAAACCCCGAGGACACCCCTTCGGGAGACCAGCAGTCGGGATCCCTTTCCCTCCAAGCTTAAGCTCCCCTTTCCGCTTTGCCCAAGAACTCGCCGGAGTTTACTTTTTTTCTCGAGGCACTTGAGACCTTTGAAAACCTGCTTCACGCAGAAACACAAGCGATAGCGGCCAAACACCTTGAAACAATCGAGGAGATCATCGAAAGGAAGGACGAAAACCTAAGGGCTTTGCTCGAGGCCAAAGAGCGGGTCGGGATGGATCCACGCTCCATCTCCGAAGCCGATACGTTGGTGGATCAAGTCCTCGACCTTCAGGAAAAAAACGTCGAATCTTTCCGTCGGCTTTTTCAAAAACAATTCAAACTGAGTCAGGGCAAAGTAGACTCGGAAAATCCCATCGACAGGAAACTGAGAAAAGCATACTTCGCCTTCGGTGTAGATCGCCTCCCCGATACTGAAGGCTGAAGCGGCTTTTGCTCCAGGCAAACCATTCGCCTTGCTCAAGTGACCCGGATCATTTATTGAAAATCCCTCGCTATGAAAGAACGTAATCTTTTTGAAAAAGTATGGGATGCTCACGCAGTAGGGGAGCTTTCCAACGGGCAAACGCAATTATTCGTGGGAAGACACCTGATCCATGAGGTAACCAGTCCGCAGGCTTTCGGTATGCTGAGGGAGAAAAATCTTCCCGTTTTATACCCTGAGCGCACCTTTGCAACGGTTGATCACATCGTGCCGACGAATGAAACAAGCGAACCCTATTCAGACCCTCTTGCCGATGCAATGATCAAGGAGTTGAGAAAGAACTGCGATGACTTCGGGGTCACTTTCTTCGACGTAGGCACAGGCAAGCAAGGCATCGTCCATGTCGTCGGTCCGGAACAAGGATTGACCCAACCAGGCATGACCATTGCCTGCGGGGACTCTCATACCTCCACGCATGGTGCCTTTGGAGCCATTGCCTTTGGCGTCGGAACCAGTCAGGTCAGAGATTTGCTTGCCACCCAAACCTTGGCTTTGAGCAAACTGAAGGTCAGGCGTATCGAAGTAAACGGCAGATTGAGTCCGGGAGTCTACGCAAAGGACGTCATTTTGCATATAATCAGGGTTCTGGGAGTCAATGGAGGAACCGGTTATGCATACGAATATGCCGGAAGCGTCTTTGATTCGTTCTCCATGGAGGAAAGAATGACCGCTTGCAATATGTCCATTGAAGGTGGGGCCCGGGTTGGTTACGTGAATCCGGACCAAAAGACTTTCGACTACCTCAAAGGCCGGAATTACTCCCCCCCGACGAACGAATGGGATCAGGCGGTATCACGATGGATGGCCTTTGCTTCGGACGACAACTGCGGATACGACGACAGGATTGAGATCGACGCATCGGACATCGTGCCCACCGTTACCTGGGGAATCAACCCCGGCC
>JAYOII010000465.1:0-2435 GCA_038118685.1 Opitutia bacterium | reverse complement strand
TGAAACCAAATTTTTAATTACATCACAAATCAATTCTTGCTGATGTGTTTTTATATCAATGAAGCTAGGTAAATTAATTGCTTTTTTGGCAGTATTCCGAGCGATTTGGTTATCTCTGGCAGATGCGAACATCGGCAGGCAAGATAAGGGCCAAAAAAATACTCGGGCATCAATATTCTCTTTCGAGAAACTATTTAATAGCTTTTCCCGATTGATTCCAGAATCTTTGTCAAAAATGACTGTAGGCATCCATACCCCGTTGGTGGTTCCATCCGGTTCAGGATTCATTCTCAAACTAGGTATGTCTAAAAGATGCTTGCAGTAAGTAGTGAAAATCTCTCTTTTTCTGCATATCAAATCCTCAATCCGTTCCATTTGGGCACAACCTATGGCAGCTTGAAGATTGGACATTTTATACTTGTAGCCAACGATATCCGCCCAAAATTGCTTGGTTTGGTTCCTGCTTCTTCCATGATTGCTCAAAGTTAAAACCTTCTCGTGAAGATTATGGTCATTCGTTACGAACATGCCCCCTTCTCCCGTTGTAATCGTCTTTGTTCCATGAAAGGAGAATGCTCCAAAAGTACCCATGGAACCGGCTCGTCGACCATGATAAATGGAACCAATTGCCTCAGCGGAATCTTCGATAATGGCAATATCATGCTCTTTTCCTATTTTCAAAAGTTCATCCATTTCACAAAGATTCCCATATAAGTGGGTAGCTATGATTGCCTTGGTGCGAGGCGTGATTGCTGCCTTGGCAAGGGCAGGGTCGATACACCAACTGTCTTCGAGTATATCAACGAATATTGGTTTCGCGCCTAGGTGAACAATGGGTGATGCTGTGGCAATCCAATTGGTGTCGGCAAGGATGACTTCATCACCGGGACCGATGCCCAGTGCCGACATGCCCATGTGCAGGGCACCCGTGCAACTGGAGGTGGCTATTGCTTTTTCGACGCCCAAGTGTTTTTTGAAAAGCTCTTCGAAGCGATCTATGTAGGCATAGCATTCATCCCCCCAACCGTTGGCAGCAGCATCCGTAGCGTAGCGGACCTCAAGATCCGTTATGGAAGGCGATGCGTACGGTATTTTGGGTTTCAACTTACTTTTACTTCAGGGTAATTGGTAAACGAAATCGATATTTCCATTGTAAAGGATTCCTGCCTTCTTGGACGCAATTGAACAAGTTGATATCACAAGCTTCCACATGAGTACTGTTTTGGCTTTTCATGCGGGACAGGTAAATTCAATTGCTTTGGGAGAAGCCCGAGTCGAGTTCCTTGAGGCGTTTTTCGATTTTGTCCCAAGATCTGTCTTTTTCTGAAATAACGGTGGGTTGAATGGGCCACTCGATTTTCAAAAGGGGATCGTCATACATAATGCCTGATTCGTGATCCGGGGCATATACAGCGGAGACCACGTACACGACGGTTGAGTTGGGTTCAAGCGTGATGAAAGCATGGCCAAAGCCTTCGGGAACAACCAAGCTGACTCCATTCTCTGGAGTGAGCTTGGTTCCAAACCACTTGAACCGGGTAGGGGAATCCGGGCGAAGATCAATGCCCACGTCCCAAACCGCACCCGCGGCACAGGAAACGATCTTTCCTTCGGCGAAAGGAGGGTATTGAAAATGAATGCCTCGCAAGGTTCCCATTGAAGTGGAGGTAGAGGAATTGATGTGTACGGCTTCAGCGGGTATACCCGCGGCGGCAAGTTCGTCGGCTGCGAAGAATCTATTGAAAATTCCTCGTTCATCTTGATGGACGTGCCTGTGTAGTACGTAAAGATCCTTTATGAAAGTCGGTTCGATTTTCAACATAACATCGTTCCTTAGAGTTCTCGCAAACTGGGTTGAGCGACCCAAATGCGGGCCTTTGGCGCAAGTGATCTAATCCGATCTGCAAGCTCTTCGGCAATATTCCACGGCAGGATGAGGACATCCGTTGGATCTGCGGAAGATAGTTTTTCTGGCTCGAGAACCGGTATTTGTGAACCAGGCAAAAACTTTCCTTGTTTTTCGCCACTCGCATCCACTACGTACTTCAAGGTTTTGGATGACTCGCCGACTGCGTTCAGAAAGGTATTCCCCTTATGGGCTGCACCATAACCTACAACTATGCCTCCGGACTTTTTTCTTTCAATCAGCCATTTTTCGAGGCCGTCGATGGATGCCTTGGCCCGATTTGCAAAATCCATCCACTTCTTTGGATCAAACAAGCCGGCGGAACGCTCCTCTTCAAGCGTTTGTTCAACTGTATCGGATTTTTCTTTGGATCGACCAAGCCAATACCTGTTCGAGCCTCCGTGGGTAACTAGTTTGTCAACCTGAAACAACTCCAAACCGTGAGCGTTGGCTACGGCCTGGACCGAATGAGCGGTCAAGTAGGAGTAGTGTTCATGATAAATTGTGTCAAAGAGAGTATTTTGCAATA
>JAYOII010000464.1:0-2441 GCA_038118685.1 Opitutia bacterium | reverse complement strand
CGACAGATCAGCCAAGCGGCTTTTCATCGCCACGATCATTTACCTGCCTCTTCTCCTCGCAACTCTCGTGATCGACCGCTATCTATAATTTTTCGAAGATCCTACAATTCATCAGTCATGATTCATAAAATTTTATCTCGCCAAGGTCTGTTGTTTTCGCTCGCGGTCGTTTTCTCGAGCGGATGTTCGCGGATCGATCACAAGCAATCCGCCTTGGACCCCAAAGGCCTGATTGCTCAAAATCAGTACGACTTGTTCATGCTTTCGGTTTGGATTACCATTTTTCTTTTCTGCGCCGTCGGAGGATGTCTCTTGTTTGTTTTGTGGAGATACAGGGTCAAAAACCCTAAAGAGGCAAAGGAAGTTCCGTCTCAATCGCATGGTAATTCCAAAATTGAAAGCATCCTCATTCTGGCATCCTGTGTGATACTCGTTATTTTGGCCGTTCCCACCCTGCAGGGAATCGTCCTGATGAACAAAGTACCAGATCCGAATGACGAGGAAACCCTCAAGAAGTTGAATCTCGATCGGGAACAGATCGAAGGCGCCATTACGGTCAATGTCACCGGAAAAAGATACTTTTGGATTTTTGAGTACCCCCAGTTCGGCATTGTCACCGCGAACGAACTTGTCTTTCCAGTCACCAAGGCAATTCGCATCAATTTGAAATCCGAAGACGTCATCCATAGTTTTTGGCTTCCCAAATTGGCTGGAAAGATGGACGCAATGCCGGGTCACGAAAACTTCATGTGGTTTATCGCCGACCAGGAAAAAATTCTTTCTCGGACCGATGAGGACGGTAATTCTTACCAAGAAAGTATTGCATCGGCCATGCCTGCTGTCTTCAACGGCGACATGAGGAAAGCGGTCTTCGACAAGCAGGATTTCAACGCAACTTTTGAACCTGTCGGTGGAGTTTTTTACGGTCAATGCGCCGAGTTTTGCGGCAATTCTCATGCCTACATGTCTTTCCGCGGGCTTGCTCAAACCGACGCTGATTTCGAGAAATGGGTAGAACGCATGCAAAAATCTCAGGTGTTTGGTTCCGAACCTTCCGATTGGAGTGCCGAAAAAGAATACGAGCCAGGAAGTATCGTTATCGCCAAAGATGAATCTTTGGGCGATGAAAATTCCACTAGAGAATTCCGGGCCCTCAAGAAGGCGATTAAGGGTGACGAACCGATTTTCTCTTCTGGATCTTGGGAAAAAGTCCACTCCGACGACTACGAAATCGGCAAAACTATTTTTAGAGACGCTCAGTGTGCTCAATGTCACGCTCTCAATCGGACCGGCCTTGGTTCAAAAGGCCCCAACCTTACGCTATTCGGACTTCGCACTTCTCTTGCAGCAGGTTGGATGAGAAACGACAGGCCTAGTTTGATCAAATGGTTGGAAAATTCTCAAAACGTCAAATTCGGCAACTTAATGTGGAACGGCGAGAACGTGGATGACAAGCATGGCGTGAGATCATTTGAGCCTCTTCCCATCGATGAAAAGAAAGATTCTCCTCAGCAAATAGAACAGAAGGAAATTGAAAACATTAAAAGAAAGGTACGAGTCAATCAATTGGTCTCCTATCTGCTCGACCAACGTTAATCTCAGTTTTTCCTAATACCGTAAACCCAATACGCCATGGCAACCGAATCCGTCAAATACGTCGCCCCCGAAACTCAAACAACTTTAAAGACCAAGGTCTTTCCGAGACCCGGTCAGCATACCACCGGCATAGTCGATTGGCTTACCACCATCGACCACAAAAAAATTGGGTTGATGTATGGCCTGTCCGCTTTGTTCTTTCTTTTGTTGGGTGGACTCGAGGCATTGCTAATCCGTTCGCAATTGTGGAGTCACAACATGGAGGTTCTCACTAACCGTCAGTACAACCAAATGTTTACGATGCATGGGACTACCATGGTTTTCCTCGTCATCATGCCATTGAGTGCCGCCTTCTTCAATTACATCATGCCCCTCCAAATAGGAGCCAGAGACGTCGCTTTTCCCCGCATGAACACATTGAGCCTTTGGTGTTTCATTGGCGGAGGCATTATTCTCAACCTCAGTTGGTTCTTCACCGGTGGAGCGCCGGCAATCGGTTGGTTTGGCTATGCCCCTCTCACCGACACCAGGTTTGCCGAAGTAATCGGGGACATGGGGCCTGATTTTTGGATCTTTTCCCTCCAATTACTAGGCGTCGCATCGCTGCTTGCCTCCTTTAATTTCATCACAACCATCATCAACATGCGGGCTCCCGGCATGACGATGATGAGGTTGCCTGTCTTTACTTGGATGACGCTTATCGTGAGCTTCCTTCTGATTTTAGCCCTGCCTGCAATCGCTGTTGCTTTGGCCGAACTGATGTTTGACCGTTCCTACGGCACGAATTTCTTTGATTTCTTGGAAGGCGGAAAGCCTCATCTGTGGCACCATCTTTTTTGGATTTT
>JAYOII010000463.1:0-2441 GCA_038118685.1 Opitutia bacterium | reverse complement strand
CACGGACTCAAGGAACGCGTGGTCACCTATCTCTCCTGTCATTCGAAAATGGAAACGGTCCTGCCCGCAAACGCAAAAGGACGAATCAGGGCAATCACCTTCAACCTCGGTTATCTTCCGAAAGGAGACAAATCCATCACCACGGAACCGGAGACCACCTTGACGGCTCTGCGTTCCGCCTACGAATGGCTAGCGGAGAACGGCGTCCTGAGCGTATTGTGCTACCGGGGACATCCGGGCGGAAAGGCCGAGGAGGAAGCCGTTCGTGAACTTATTGAAGATGGCAATTGGAAGCACGAGGCCATAACCGGAAGCGATTCCGGCGAGTCACCCGTTCTTCATTGGATCGAAAAAACTTAGAAAGGATTTTCGGGGTCCACTTCGGCGTCATAATCGACCGATGAATGCCCGAAACCAAACAGAGTCAAGAATTCCTCCTGATACTTGGCGAAACCGGTCAACTCAAACAGATTATCCGTACAAACCCGGGGCCAAAGCTCGACGATTCTCCTCTGCACTTCCGGCTCCATTTCCCAGTCATCCAGGCGGATTCTATTTTTTTCATCGACCGGAACTTCTTCCTTCTCGCCGTACAAACGGTCGCTAAAAAGACGGCAGGTTTGCTCGATGCAACCCTCATGAGTCCCCAATTCCTCCATGATCTTGAAAAGCATGGAAACGTAAAGAGGCACGACGGGAATAGCTGAGCTCGCTTGAGTCACCACCGCCTTGTTCACGGAAACGAAAGCATCCCCGCAACCCGCAAGCTTCATCTTCTCGGTGATCGCGGCAGCCGAGTTCTCCAAGTGTTCCTTCGCCTTGCCTATGGTTCCGTTCCTGTAGATCGGCCAAGTCACCTCGGGCCCGATGTAGGAATAGGCCAAATTCAGGCACCCCGGAGCCATCAGTCCCTCGGCAAGCAAAAGGTCGGTCCACGCCTCCCAATCCTCGCCCCCCATCACTTTTTGCGTATCCGCAATTTCCTGCTCATTGGCGGGATCAATGGTTACCTCCTTGACCTCTTTCCTATCCGTATCGAGAGTCTTGTTTTTGTAGACCGCTCCAATCGGCTTCAGGCAAGCCCGGTAAGTTTTTCCATCAACAGGATCGGTTCGGCGAGGGGAAGCCAAACTGTAAACCACGAGATCAAAGGGTCCGCCCGTCTCCTTGGCTTTTTGAACGACCTCCTCCTTGCATTCGGTCGAGAAAGCGTCTCCGTTAACGTCAACGGCCGAAAGACCCGCCTCGTCGGCAAGCTTGCAAAAAGCGGCCGAATTGTAAAAGCCCGCACTTGCTGTTTTTTCTCCCTTGGGCGGTCTTTCGAAATAGACACCCATGGTATCGGCTCCCGCTGAAAAAGCCGCCGTTACCCTCGAAGCCAGTCCGTAACCCGTGGAAGACCCTATGACCAGTACCCGCTTTGGCTTTCCTCCGCATTCGATCTTTGCCTTCGAGGCAACCGCGACTTGGTCCTTCAGGTTGGCCAGGCAACCCAACGGGTGTGAGGTGATACAGACGAAGCCTTTGATTCTAGGTTTGATAATCATTGAAAATGCGGATTTTAGACGTAAGTTTCATTAGTAAGGCAAGGTTCTTAGCGCCAATGTCCTTCCAATTGAAGTCCTTTCTTTCCAAATTCATCGAACCAACCCATTTCCATTGAGAAAATCCAGTCGCAAGGAACGCGCCCTCATCGCGGATTTTTTGGAACTTCCGCTACCTGAAGATCCGGCCAAGGAATCTCATCCCCTGTCCATCAAACAAGTCATTGAAAAGGCATGGGAAAACTGGGGAATCGACCAAGAAAAGTCGCCCGAACAAGTCATCTCTGAAAATTGGGATAAGGTGGTCGGACGCAGTTTCGCAGGGAAGTGCGCCCCCGAACGCCTGACCGGAAACACCGGGACACTCTTTATCAAAACGGCCAGTGGCCCCGTCAAGCAGGAGCTTGGGTTCGAAAAAAAACAAATTCTAAAAAGGATTCAAAAACTCGAAGGCTGTTCCTTCGTCAAAGAACTGAAAATCAGCTGACCTCCTTCGCTCTTTGCCGAACCTACTCGGAAACTTTTCTGTTCCCGGACAAACCCACTTCCTCGGTGTCTTCGTCCACATTACCATGCAAGTAGGTTCTTGGCTTGTAAAGCATCGCAAAGGGTATGAACAGGATGACCGTGCCTATCATCAATTTTGTAAAGAACCAATAATAGTCCGCCCCATCGAGCGTCAATCCACCACCCGCCGTATACTCCATTGAAATTGGGGATCCATCGCCTCGGGTGTCTTCCACGACAAGCCCTCTCCTTTTCTTCTCCTCGTAAAGCCAGGTACCCCGGAGATCCTCCTCTCCTTTCCTCACTGTTATGTTTATACCTAGATCCCAAACG
The DNA here is from genome assembly GCA_038118685.1 of Opitutia bacterium. Classification (GTDB taxonomy): domain Bacteria; phylum Verrucomicrobiota; class Verrucomicrobiia; order Opitutales; family Seribacteraceae; genus Seribacter. The sequence continues at coordinate 57 of JAYOII010000463.1, read as the reverse complement.
GTATTGGCCGTCTTGTCCGGACCATCACTAATCAACCTCGCTTCCTTGGCGCTTAGC
>JAYOII010000462.1:0-2442 GCA_038118685.1 Opitutia bacterium | reverse complement strand
GAGGTGCATACCGGACCTGTCATCACCAGATACGACGTTCACCCGGCTGCCGGGGTAAAAGTTGAAAAAATAGCTAACCTTGACAAGAATTTGGCCATGGCGCTTAAGGCTGAAAGCGTTCGAATTCTCGCTCCCGTCCCAGGGAAGGGTTGCGTTGGAATCGAAGTTCCGAATGCCAAGGCTTCCCCCGTCTGTCTCAAAGAAATACTCGAATCGAAGGCATGGGCTGATGCAGGGGCCGAAATACCCATTGTCCTTGGCAAAGAATCAAGCGGACGTCCACTTGTCGCCGACCTGACGAAAATGCCGCACCTTTTGGTCGCGGGTTCGACGGGATCGGGTAAAACGGTATGCATCAACGCAGTCATTGCTTCGCTTTGCTATTTCTCCAGTCCGGAGGACGTTCGGTTTATCATGGTGGATCCGAAGATCGTTGAAATGAAAGTTTACAACGACCTTCCACATATGCTCATACCGGTAGTTACCGAACCGAAAAAAGTTCCGGGCGCGCTCAAATGGCTATTGGTTGAGATGGAAAGAAGATATCAGATCTTTTCCAAAGTCGGGGTCCGAAACATTGCGGGATTCAACGCCAAGATTCTCAAAGACAAAGAGGAAAAGGAAAAGGCCCAAATGCTTGATGCCGAGATGACCCCCGAAGAAAGAGCCGCCTTATCCACGGTCGAGGTACCTCGTGATGACGACGTTCTTGAGATTCCAGAAAACAAACTGCCTTATATCGTATGTATCATCGACGAACTGGCCGACCTCATGATGGTGGCTCAGGCCGACGTGGAGACAGGAATCGCCCGTCTGGCTCAACTTGCGAGGGCCGCCGGCATTCATTTGATCATTGCTACGCAGCGACCGTCGGTGAACGTCATTACGGGGGTGATCAAGGCCAACCTTCCGAGCAGAATTTCTTTCCGAGTCGCCTCCTACAGGGACAGTCAGACCATTCTTGACAGCAAGGGCGCCGAAGCGCTCCTTGGCAAGGGAGACATGCTGTTTATTCCTCCCGGTAGTTCCACCTTTATGCGTGCTCAGGGCGCCTTCGTGAGCGATGAGGAGATAAACGGTATAGTTGACTATCTCAAGGTGAACGGTCCTCCGCAAATCATTGAGGAAGTCCGTGCCCAAATCGAAGCGGCGGGCGAGGAAGAGGTTCTTGGTGGCGATGGGGACCCGGATGAAGACCCCATGATTCGCAAGTCCATTGAAATTATCCGTACGACCAAGCGGGCTTCTACTTCCAATCTGCAAAGAAAACTCAGCATCGGATACAACAGAGCCGCCCGCATAATGGACGAGCTTGAAGACAGAGGCATAGTCGGACCCGACGTCCCCGGGCAGGGCAGGGAAATTTTGCTGGATCTCTAAGAAATTGCGAATAATGGAAATCTCCGCTTGCAAAAAGTTGCCCATCAATGAAGTCTGAATCCGTAAAAACGTAATGCAGATGGCAATTGGACAAAAATTAGAAGAGGCTAGAAACAGAAAGGGAATTTCCTTAAGGGAAGCTTCGGAGAGCACTAAAATCCGCGGAGATTACCTTAGTGCTTTCGAAGCCGGTCAGTTTGACATTGATCTTCCCGAAGTCTACCTGCGTGGATTTGTACGACTTTATTCTCGATTTCTGGGGTTGGATCAAGAAGCCGTACTCGCTGATTTGAGCTTGGAAATGGGATCATCATCCCGTTCCGCAAAAAAATCCCTCGGTTCCTTGAGTGTACCCGACAACCCCGAGGCCACGGAGTATGCAAACGCTCCACCATCCGCCGGCAAGACATCCGCCGATTCCGCCGGTTATCACGATTTGCTCAAACCTCTCCTGATCGTCGGCGCCGGCATACTTCTCCTTTCCCTTGTGATCATTATTATCATCGCCAGTACGAAGGATTCGCCCGTAGGCCCAAACCAGGAATCCCCTCCTGCCACTAGTACCGTTACGGAAACCAATCCCAATCCGGCGGTGCCTTCCTCGGTTAGTCCTCAATCGGCATCAGACCATTCTCTGCGTATTGCCGTCATTGCTCCCGTCGAGCGCTTGATCGTAATGAATGAAGGCGGCCCTTTCCCCGGAACGAATGAGAGAATACGCGAATTCAAGGATTTGCCTTCAGGATGGGAGGGAACTCTTACTTTCACCGATTCGTTCAAGTGTTACTGCTCTTCGCTTGAAAACCTTAGGTTTTTCGTAGACGACGGAGCGGAAAAGCAAATCGAAGGCGAGGGAAGCGGCAACTTTACTTGGAAGCCCGAGTAAAAGCCTTTGCAAGTCAGCCACCTTTCAATCAAAGCCCACTGATTTGGGCAACCATTCGCCGTTACGGAGAATTTTTATCTGGCGGAAGGCGTTATGGAGAGAGTCAATACCTTTTGTTTGCGAATGATTTTGATCTTTGTTTTCCGATTCGCTTTCAACAAGCCGATTGCATCGGT
>JAYOII010000461.1:0-2445 GCA_038118685.1 Opitutia bacterium | reverse complement strand
GAAGAGGAGCTTCGTAGTCGTCGTCCAGAGCCAGAGTGATGCGGTTCCACGAGGGCTTGGCTTTTCTTACCCACGGAGGACACTCGAAGCCATAGACGTGAGCGGGGCGCCCCGCTACCTTACCCGATTTTTCATAGGTAGCCTCCCAAAAGACGAAAGGCATGAGCAACTCAAAAGAAGATTGATTCATTCCCTGCACAAGCGGATCAAGCAAACCATCGCTTTCAATCTCTTGGGTTTTTCCTCCCGCGGCCGTATAACGCCAAGCTTTGGGTTTCTCCGAATTCAAAAGGAGAAACGAAACCCTCGAACCACCAATCTTCTCTGCGTCCAAATCAATCCTCGAGGTCCCGTGACCGAGGGACCGACCCGAAATAATACCCGAGCAGTGGGATTCCTCTCCCCTTCTTGGCATATGACGCAATCGAAAACGCATGGCATAAGCGTTATGATGAGAAGTTTTGTTCAAGTCCCGCGTAAGGAAACTGCGGTATCGATTCAGGCGCAGGTCAGCTTCTTCTTTGGTCAAGACCTTGGCGAAACCCCGGGCGGGAAACGGACCTTTGGAAAAAAGCGATTCGTTCGCCCAAAAAAACGACAGAACGCAACCAAGCAAAAAAAACTTGGCCATCAATACTTTGCCAAGTGCGCTACGGGGAAGAATTGGCTTCCGGAGGAGAAGGGACAAGCTGCAAGGGGCCTTTGGGTTCTTCCTCTTGAATGGGTTGAGGTTGGTCATCCTCCACCTCGTCGGATGGCTGAGGAGCAACCTCTTGAGCGGGAGCGGGGGGGGATGCCTGAGGGGCATCGTTCAAGTCCGCAGAAGGGATCGCAGAATCGCTTGGTGCAGACGAATCGGGGTCGGTCGTCAACTCGGGTGTTCCCGCACGGATGGGGGCAGCCCGTTCGCCCGCTTCGTTTTGGTAAAGAGCATAGAGGGAAAAGGACAAGATAAAGAACCCGAGGATACTCCAAACCGTCAACTTGGTTAACTGAGCGGCTGAGCCTGCGCCAAGAACCTGGTCGGCGGCACCTCCGCCGAGAGCGGAACCCATGCCGCCTGAAGTACGCTGAATCAAGATCAGCATGACTATGGCGATACAGAGAAATATCAGGAGTAGTGATAATGTGAGTATAATCATTGGACGCTAAAAGAGTATAACATGCCTTTTTTGAAAACAAAAGGCAATCCTCTTTAAGAAAACTTAAACGCCCAGTGCCGCAAGAAGACTTTCCAAATCTTTACGATCTTCGAAGGCAAGGGTCAACTTCCCCTTTCCGGAAGCCCCGCTCTTGATCGATACTTTTCGGTCCAATGAAACTTGAGCCTGCTTGGCAAGAGACGAAAACATACCGGAATCGAAGTTTTTTTCTGAAAATGAGACTTGGGCAGCAGGTGGATTCCGGATTTCTTCGACCGCTTGTTCGCATTGCCGAACGGTCCAATTTTCCCGAACGGCCTTCCTTCCCAATTCGAGACGCGTACCCTCGTCGGCAATCCCGAGCAAAACTTTTGCGTGACCGATGGACAGCTTGCCCGTTGACAAAAAACTTCTCAATTCGTCATCCAGTTGCAACAAGCGCAAAAGATTGGTTACGTAAGCCCTGCTTTTGCCAACGCGTTCGGCCACTTTTGATTGGGTCAGACTAAAGTCATGAACAAGGGAGTGATACCCCATGGCTTCATCAATCGGGTTAAGACCTTCGCGCTGAAGGTTTTCGATCAAAGACAGGCTGGCCGACGAAAGATCGTCCGCCAAAAAGATTCGAGCCAAGATGGTTTTCCGACCCAAATGCTCGTGAGCGCGCCATCTCCTTTCCCCCGCGATCATTTCGTATGAGTTTTCCGTCTTCCTGACCGTAACCGGCTGCAAGAGTCCTTCCGACTCAATGCTCGCGGCCAATTCCCGGATCGCCTCGGGATCAATCACCTTGCGCGGTTGGTGAGGGTTGGGAACAAGATCGCTGAGCAAGACCTCGACCAAGGTTTCGCCTTGTTCTTTCGTTTCGGAAATTCCAGAGGAGGAAGGACGGGCCTTTTGCTCCCGAACAACGAGGGCCGGATTGACTCCTTCAACCGAAGCGGTCGCAGGAGCCGAGCTCGCGGCGGATGGCGTTCCCGCGCCACCTGCGATCAAGCTGCCCAGGCCTCTTCCCAGTCTTGACGAAGGTTTGGACATGACAATGGTTATTGCTGAGGAACAAACAATTCCTTGCCCACAAAAACCTTCGTCGGATCAACAATTTGGTTGGCATCGATGATCCATTTGATTTTCGACTTGTACTTCAAGGCAACACTGCTGACCGTTTCGCCTTTTTCGACTTTGTGTACGAATCCCGTTTGAGGGTAATCCGAGGAAAAAGTCTTGGCGGAAGAACTGGATGCAGAGGACGAGGATTGACTGACTTGGGAAATCGCCTTGTTCGTCTCGGCAAGGAGATCCT
>JAYOII010000460.1:0-2457 GCA_038118685.1 Opitutia bacterium | reverse complement strand
CCCCCAAACACCTCATCCCCATTTATCCACCGCCACCTCCGCCTGAAAACCCCGAACTCGTTCGAAATTTTCATATCTCGATCAAGAAACCGGGAAATCTTCGCGTTCCCATTGCCTACCGGGCTGCTCCTGTTTTGAAGGGAACCGTTTGGAATGACGCGAATGGGAACGGAGAACGGGACAAGAACGAGAGTGGTTCGGCTTCGTCCACTCTCTATCTTGACCGTAACGGGAACTTTCAGTTGGATGAAAACGAAACCTCTTTCAAGCCTGGAAAAGACGGTGCCTTTGAGCATTTGGTCCCTCCCGGGCAGCATTCCCTTTGCATCCAACCCGACAGCCCCGATGCCAACGTGACTTTCCCTATTGAAACCCCAAAAGCCTATCTTGCCTGGGTCGACTTCGAGTCCACCTCGGACAAACTTGATTTTGGAGTTCAAGAGCCCCCATCGGAAAGCCAGAACCAACAGGAGTCAAACCCGGAACAAAACCAGAGCCAGGAGGCTCAATCCGATCCATCGCGAGAGGAAGAAACGGGGGAAGAAGAAAAAAGCGCAGAACCTCTTCCTCAGGAAGTGAACGCCCTCTATGAAAGGCTCCTTCAGGAAATGGAATCCAAAAGCGAGCCACTTGGACAAGAAATGAAAGTGGCAGGTCCCGGACCAAACGGCAGAGACTACTGATCAGGTAATGGCAATAGAAGGAAACATCGATTCTTTCAGTCGAGGTCAAAAGTCAACCTTTCGTCCTAGACTGATCGCCTTCTTCATACTCTCCTTCATTCCTTTGGGAAGTTTCCTCTTCTCTCAGAACCGTAACGTTAGAGCCGAAGCTTTTTTCTCCCCCCCCAGCATCACCCTTTCGAACAGCACGATTTACAAGGTCGTACTGCACGGAACCCAAGATTCGCCCCAAGGATCGATGCCAGCCTTATCCGGACTGAAGATTTCCAATTCACCTCAAATTTTTCGTTCGGCAAGTTTTATCAACGGAAGACCTTCGGTCAGGCTCGAAATGAGCTTTCAGGTCAAGCCAACTCGTGAAGGTTCCTTCACCCTGCCCTCCTGGGATATCATGGTCGGAGGCATGAAACTGAACGTTCCTGCGGCCAACCTCCGAGTCCTTCCCACCAGCCAACAGGATCTCATACGCCGTGAAAGGGAAAGAAAAGAGGAACAGGATCGAAGAGAGGCTGCCTTCATCGAGTTTGACACCTCGAGACCTTTTCTTTTCGAAGGGGAGACCGTTCCGGCTACCGTGCAACTGTTTCTTTGGAACGGTTTGCCCGTCACCCAAATCGAACAGGCTCCGGTCAAAGACGGCGATAGCTTTTCCATAACCGAACTACGCCAACCCAACCAAAGAAGAAACGTTTTGAGAAACGGCAAGACATACAATGTTTTTTCCTGGTCCATTGGCCTTACCGCGGCTATGGCCGGGGAACACAAGCTTAGCTTCAGCACTGCGATCCGGGTTCGCGTCTCCAACCGGAGAAACAACCCGTTCAACAATCCGATCTTCAACGATCCCTTCTTTGGTTTCGGACGTGAAGAGGGAATTACCGTACAAGGGAACGAGATGACGATGGAAGTCCGTTCCCTGCCCATGAAAGGAAGGCCACTAGGGTTTCAAGGAGCGATCGGAACTTTTACCTCCGAATCAAGAATCGATACCGAGCGGGTTTCCATGGGAGACCCCGTAAGGCTCGTTTTCGAAATCTCAGGCACCGGAAATTTTGCCGCCGTCCCGGCTCCGGAAATCAATTCCAATCAAAAATTCAAAATTGGACCACCGTCTTTTTCTTTCGAGGGAAACCAAATCACCAAGCACGAAGGAAAACAGAGCTTTGAATATATCGTTACCCCTCTGGTCGCAGGCCTTCATGAAATACCGCCCATTGAGTTTTCCTATTTTGACCCCATTCAGGAAAGTTTTGTTTCTGCATCCACTCTGCCTCACCCACTGCAGGTCGACCGTGGCGAGCAATGGAACCCAGGCGTTCAAGGCAGCAACTACCCAAAACAAACGGTTGAATCAAACAGGCCGCCGGTCTCGGATCTCTTCCAAGCGGAAAGCGAACCAGGCGAATGGACTGCCACCCTCACGCCAAGCCCACTGATGAACCTACCTGCCTTTTGGTATTTTCAAACCATTCCCTTTGCAGGTATCTGCTCCCTGACTTTTTGGGGCATCAGAAGAAAAACCAGAGGAAAGGAAAGATTCAAGGCCAAGGAAAACAGCCTTTCCCGGCAAATGAAGGATTCAGTCGGATTCAACGACGCATCATCTTTGCTCCGGGCTTTTCGGGATTTGCTCCGTTTGAAGATTGCCAAAATCCACAAGTACCCCAATCCGTCTTCTCTTGCCAGTGATGAACTGATCGCTCTCTTGAAGGCGGGCAAAAACTCGGATGAGGTTATCGGTGCAGTCAAGGAACTCCTCAGAAGTTGCGACGAT
>JAYOII010000459.1:0-2474 GCA_038118685.1 Opitutia bacterium | reverse complement strand
GACTAGTGTATACTCTGCGGATGGATGCATTGCCCAGACGATACTTGCCGAAAGCCGGATCCAAGACCAATACGTCGGGGTCCGGGTAACGCGTCGGTTCGGCTCCCGTCCAATCACGACCATAAAGAGAACCAATCGCGGATACTGCGGTGGAAAGAAGGAAGTTTTTTCTATTCAGGTACATCGTGGGAAATGGTTTTCAAAGAAAGGCAGCCCAATCCGAAAGAATTTGATTTAATTCCTCACGCTCGGTCTCGTTCACGTCAACCAAGGGTGGCCTGCTCGGTCCTCCTGCATAGCCTCTAAGCTCAAGCAAGGCCTTCATCGCAGACACTTCGTACCCTTTCCTTCTCGTCCGCAGGTTGTACAAGGGAAGAACAAAACGGTCCGTCAATTCGGCCAACTCCGCTTCTTCCCGTGAAGCCCCCGCATTGTGAAGAGCAATGGAGAGTTTGGGGGCTACGCACGAAATACTCGAAGTGAACCTACGAATACCTATTCCATAATAACCACTTACGTGATCATCGCCGACGCCTCCAATCCAGGTGAATCGCTCACCGAGACTGGAACGTATTCGTTGCAAAGACCTCAACTCTCCTTGCCCATCCTTCCATCCCCAAAGGGTTGGTACTTCATCCGCCACTCTTTGCGCTTCTTCGGCGTTCAAGTTAAACCAATCCCTCGTATACAAAATAAGAGGAAGGGAAGTGGCCTGACCGATGCCTTTCAAATACGCAAGCAGACCGTCAAAGCATGCGTTTTGATAGTAGGGCGGGAGAATCAGGAGGGCTGACGCACCCAGTTTTTCTGCTTCTGCCGCCATGATTTGAGCGATGTGGGAACCATAGCCCACCCCCGCAATCACAGGCATTTGCCCGTTCGCCGTGTCGACCGCCGAGCGAACGACGGAAAGATATTCGTCCCTGGCGAGAGAATAAAGTTCACCGGTTCCTCCGGCCGCGACGAAGGCCGTAAAAGGCTCGGCCAATACAATTTCAAGGTTCCTCGCAAAACCCTCCAGATCCAGTGAAAAATCCTTATGAAAGGGAGTAACGGGGAAACCAATCGCCCCATGAGCAAGAAGTTCTTTTAGTGGGTTTTCGGTCATTGCGGAAAATAATAAAAGGATGGGTATCCTAGGTTTCGACAATGATTCGTTTCCCTAAGGAAGCAAGAATGTTTGTTGACTGATTCCCGGTGGAAACGATGTTTCGCAACGGGTTTGCCTCCAAGCGGTCAAAAAAGAAAACCGGGAAAAAAATAGGCGAACACAAGAACCGCGAGCATCCCGACGATACCTTGCAGGGCAATTACGACCGAGAAGGTCTGCAAGGTTTCCTTCTCCGTCAGACCAGACAATTTGCCCACCACCCAAAAACCACTGTCATTCATCCAAGGTACGGGTTTGGCCCCGCAACCTATGGCCAAAGCCAGGTAGACGGGGTGAACCCCAAACCCCTGACTCACCAAACCGCCGACTATTCCAACGGAGGTAATCATGGCCACCGTTGCGCTTCCCTGAGCAATGCGAATTGAGGAAGTGGCGAAAAAAGCAAGCAACAGAATGGCCATCGATCCAAGTTCATTGCTTGTGGCAAAGGCTCGGATGTCCAAACCAAGAGAAGTCTGTTGCAAGATGCCGCCAAAGGCTCCTCCCATCCCCGTGATCAAGATGATCGTACCCGCGCTTTTGAGTGATTTCCTCACTGCAACTCCGACTTGTGACCCCCGGGATACGGGAGAACGCAACAAGAGCCACAGAGCCAAAACCGCACCCATGGTTAAGGCAAGATTCTTGTCGCCAAGAAAACCAATTGCGTTTCGAAAAGACACCATAAAGGCATCACCCGATTCAAAACTCGTTTGGCTTAGGATGGAATTCCCTGCAATGAGCAAAACGGGCAGGGCAAGGGGAGAAAGGGAAAAAAAGAGGGGGGGGAGTTGAGCTTCCTTGATTTCGGCAACCTTCGAAAAGACACCGGCGTCCGATTCATCCATCGAACGAACCTCCATTGGGTATTTGCCGTTGTACCATCGTGCGTAGGCAAAGGCTCCTGCCATGCCAAATGAACCGACGATCAGACCGCCCACGATCATTCTTCCCAAATCGACCTCAAGTTCGCCGGCAACGAGCAAGGGTCCGGGGGTTGGCGGGACGAGAGAATGCGTCATGGCTCCACCCGCCACGATGGCCAAAACATAGAGTAGATAATTTTTTTTGGTCTGCAGGGCAAGGGCTTTGGCCAAAGGGACCATCAGATAAAAAAGAGTGTCGAAAAACACCGGAATCCCCAAGAGAAAGCTACTGCCAGCCATGGCTTCGGGTGCCCTCTTTTCGCCAAAGACGGATAGGGAGGAGCGAACGATACGCATCGCCGCCCCGCTCTCCATCAGGCAAGTGCCTATGATTGCGGCCATGGCGATAAGAATTCCGACCTTTCCGCAAGTCCTGCCGAAACCATCGGCGAGCCTCT
>JAYOII010000458.1:0-2475 GCA_038118685.1 Opitutia bacterium | reverse complement strand
CCTCTTTCCGACACACCGATCGAGGAATTGAACCTAAGCGGAACCAGGGTGTCCGACCTCTCGCCACTTGCCGGATGCCCATTGAGAAAACTCGAGTTGCGGGCCACCCAAGTCAGCGATCTTTCCTCCTTGGCCGACTGCCCCCTCGAAGTGCTTCATCTGCCGGGTTCGCCCATTGAAAGCATCGCCCCTCTTCGCTACCTTCCGCTCAAGGAAATGAATATCATAGGCCTTTGCATCGAGGACCTCGATCCACTCTCCACCATGCCGATCGAACGACTGAGCCTCTCTCCCGACAACCTCACGGACGAACAATTCGAATTCCTAAGGGGAATCGAGTTCGAGTCTTTGATTGGTCCAGGCGATCCCCCCGAACAGACCCCGTCGGCCTTTTTTCAAAAATACGGTAACCAAACAAAAGGGGATTAATTCAAAACTTGTCCATTTGACCAACTTTCAATAGCCTTAATATCATGGCAAGAGACACTCTCAAGGGAATCGATGATTACTACGACGTCGTGGTAATAGGAAGTGGGTTGGGCGGACTTACGGGAGCCAATTGCCTGGCCAAGCAAGGTCATTCGGTTCTTCTTCTCGAGCATCACTACCAGTTCGGAGGTCTCGCCACGTGGTTCAAGCGGGCGGGGGGGCATATATTCGACATATCCCTCCATGGCTTTCCATTCGGAATGGTCAAGTCCTGCAGGAGGTACTGGACCAAGGAAATCGCCAATTCGATCGTTCAGTTGAAAAACATCCGGTTCGTGAATCCACAATATGATCTCAAGACAACTTTCGATCGCCTTGACTTTTCCAATATCCTGCAAGAAACCTTCAAGATCGCCAAGGAACGCGTCGAGGCTTTCTTCGAGCATATCCGAACCATGGACTACTTTGCCGCGGACGGACGCACCATTGGTGACCTTCTCGAACAATTCTTTCCCGGGCGCGACGACGTGAAACGGTTGCTCCTCGAACCGATCGCTTATGCAAACGGTTCCTCGCTCATGGATCCGGCGATTGCCTATGGAATCGTTTTTTCAAACTTCATGAAAAAGGGAATCTACACCTTCAAAGACGGAACCGATTCCCTCATTAAGAAAATGGTCAGCGAGTTGCGCCAAAACGGAGCGGAACTGCGCAGGCAATCGATGGTCGAAAGCCTCATCACCAATGAAAAGGACGGGAAGCATCACGTATCCGGCGTCATGGTGAATGGCAAAAAAATACGATGCAAGGCGGTGCTTTCCAACGCCAACTTGAAAAGCACCATTGAGAAACTGCTCGGGCTATCCAAGCTTCCATCCCAATTTGCCAAATCCGCATCATCGGTTCGCTTGAACTCGACCTCATGCCAAGTTTACATCGGGCTTAAGGAAGGAGTACGCATACCCGACGTCGGCGACTTGATTTTCACCTCGGAATCCCCTGCTTTCTCAAGTGACGAACTGACTGATTTTCATACGACAAGCCGTACTTTCTCCGTTTATTACCCGGACACCAGGCCACACCGCAAGAACCCCAAATGCAGCATCGTCGCATCGATCAACGCCAAGTGGCAGGACTGGGACAAACTCGATCCCGAGCAATACGCCAAAGAAAAAGAAAGGCTTGTCGAAGAGAGCCTGTTGGCACTTGAGAAAATCATCCCCGGCATCCGCCAAGACATAGATCACCTCGAAGCCGCCACCCCCCGGACCATCGAGCATTATACCCGTCACGCCAAAGGAGCTTCCTTTGGGACGAAATTCGAAGGGCTTGAAGTCTCGTCGTCACTCCCCGATCATGCGCCGGGGTTGTATCATGCTGGATCCGGTGGCATCATCATGTCAGGTTGGCTCGGAACCATCAACTACGGTGTCATCACAGCAAACAAAATAGACCGTTTCCTGCGCGGCAAAATCAAGGGAATCCAACAAGACACTCACGAACATTCGGAGCCACAAACTTCATTCGCCTGACAATCCGCTACAACCCATTGCTTTGCCCATCATGGAAGAAATCCATCGACGCATTCCACATCGCCCACCTTTCCTTTTCATTGACGAAATCATCGATATTTCGAAGGAAGGAGCCGAAGCTTCTCTTACCGTCAGGCCGGATTTCCCTTTCTTCGAAGGGCATTATCCCGGAAACCCAATCATGCCAGGTGTCCTTCTTTGCGAATCGGTCTTTCAAACCGGAGCCGTCTTTCTTGCCGACTTGTTGGGCGAGGAAACCCTTGTCGATGAAACCGCAACCCCCGTTTTGTCCCGCATCAGGGATGCCCGTTTCAAAAGAATGGTTTTGCCTGGCGACAAGGTCGACATATCCGTTTCACTTGGAGACAGGTTGGGGAAATTTTTCAACATGACCGGCCAAATCAAAAACGAAGGCAAGGTATGCCTGACGATTTCTTTCGCTCTTGCCTTGATCCAAGACGAGAAAAAACAGGGCAAATGAGCTTTCTCGGGCTTTCGGGCAAAACGTTTCTGG
>JAYOII010000457.1:0-2475 GCA_038118685.1 Opitutia bacterium | reverse complement strand
CAAGGCAATCATCGACGACCTTGAGTAAACTTTCCGAGACTTAGCGAATTTCCAAACCCTCGATGGTCTTTTCGTAATCGGCCATCAGGTTGATCACCGCCTGCACGCCCGCTTCAAGAATTTGTTCACCCTTTTCCGCGGTCCCTTTGGATGCGTCTCCCCAGGTACCCGACACGGTCATCCGGTATACGCTCCCGGGCGAAGAGAAAAAGACCGCGTTGTGCAAGGCGGGGGAACTGGTGATGGTCTCGGGGAAATTCGGGAACTCGGCGTTGGCCTTTTCCATATCGACCCAGTCAGGATTGATCGCAAGAAGCATGGAGACTTCGCCGGCGCCCGCATGCAACCCCTTGCCATCCTCGGTCATGAGGGCAAATTCCTCCGCGGTCAGGCCATCGTAGTAATTGAACGGGAAAGCCCTGGCCCCTTCGGGCATAGTTTCCGCGGCTTGAGCACAGGCATAGGCCAAGGCGTAGGTGTTGTCGTAGTGGCCGTTGAGAAAAACGATTCGCTTGAAGCCTGCTTTGGCAAAAGAAAGGGCCAGTTCCTTGACCATCGCCATGAAGGTTTCGATGCTCAGGCTGAACTCGCTCGTGAACCCCTTGTGCGGATAAGACAAGGTATAGGCCAAGGATGGAGCAACCAAGGCATTGCCTTCTTTTTCGCAGAGCCGGCGGGCGATCTCGCGGGGAATGAAAACATCCGTGCCGATGGCGGCGTGGGGACCGTGTTGCTCGGTCGCGCCGACCGGCACGTAGAGAGTGTGATGAGTCCGGAGAAATTCCTCGATCTCAAGGTTCGTGTTCTCGTCTAAGAAGACTGACTTTTTCTTCATGGGATGAAAGGTTTGGATTTGTCTTGCCGGGCGCGCTCCCCATGCATGCAAAACTATTTTGTCCTGTCCACGGCAAAGCAACCAGGAAAGCAAATCAGCAATTTTTCTTCCAATCTTTGCCAAGAAGGTTTCGAATGTCCGCGATGGATGACATCGAGACCATAACGGACGAACCGGAAGAACCCGAAGACGAGGAACCTTGGTGCCTGACCTGCCGGGAATACACCGACTACCGAAGGAAATGGTCGACTGTTTCACGGGCCGACACGGATGGAGGAACTTATTCGGACGTTGTCGAAACTCCCCATTGCATCGATTGCCGACAACCCATGCATTATTTGCAAAGTTGCAGGAACTTGATCTGGGCCATGAATTCCCTCGCTTGCGTCACTTGGGCGCTTGTCTTGGCCGTGACCCTCTCCCTCTTCGACCTTTCGGGAGGAACCCTGATGGCCTTGGCTTTGTTCACCTTCCTCTGTCGGGGCATTAGCCGAATCCCCGGTAAATCGAGGAAGGCGCTGCGGGAGTGGAAAAAGTGGAAGGAAGAAGAAAGCCTCAGGGAATTGATCGATCCGAACACCAAGAGATGAACAAGAAGGCGGTCCTTGTTTTGACCCTTGGGGTAATCGGGGTCTCCGCGGGATCCCTCTTCGTGCGTTTGGCGGATTCTCCCGCCTTGGCCACCGCCGCCTACCGGATGACTTTCTCATTCTTGATTCTGGCTCCCTTTGCCTTGGTCAAGGCCCGGAAGGAAATCTTCAGTCTGTCGAAGCGGGAAAAGGGAGCCTGCGCTTTGGCAGGTTTTTTCCTCGCCTTGCATTTCGGGACCTGGATCAGTTCGCTCGATCACACCTCCGTCGCGAACAGCGTAGTCTTGGTCAACACCATCCCCATCTGGGTTGGGATCATCGGTCCCCTGGCCATTGGCGAAACAACGAATCGGTCTTTCTGGTCGGCCTGCGCCCTTTGCCTGGTGGGGGCTTTCGTTCTTTGCGGAAAGGGTTTCAGCCTGAGCTTCGAAACCGCTCTCGGAGACAGCCTGGCCTTGGCCGGCGCCTTTTTCGTCGCCCTCTACCTGATGATCGGGCGAAACCTCAGAAAGAAGCTTTCGCTCCTTTCCTACGCCACGATTTGCTACGGTTCGGCTTCCGTTTTTCTCTGGATCGCCGTCTTGGTTTCCGGTCAGCAAGCCAGCGGATATTCGAGCGACACCTGGGTTGCCCTGCTTTGCTTGGCCGTGGTCTCTCAAATTCTCGGGCATACCCTTTACAATTGGTCCCTCCAGTGGATCAACGCCGGGGTCGTCTCGCTCGCCTTGCTCGGCGAACCCATCGGAGCCATCCTGCTTGCCTGGGCCTTCCTTCCCCAAGAGCAGTTGACCCTGCAGCAGACGGCAGGAGGCGCCTTGATTCTCTTTGGCGTTTACCTCGTCGCCCGGAACAAGGAGCGGAATCAACTCAAGAAGTCTGAGTCGAGAAGCCGTTGACCAGGGCCACCCCGGCCACGATCAGGCAAAGGCCGGCGAGGACCTGCCAGGGAAGTGACTGGCCGTAGAACAAGGATCCGAGCAAGGCCACGCAAAAGACCCCCAGTCGGCTGCACGTCGCGGAGCCTACGGCGAGGGGACTTTCCTTGAGGGG
>JAYOII010000456.1:0-2478 GCA_038118685.1 Opitutia bacterium | reverse complement strand
GAGCAACCCGGGACTGAAACAAGCCCTTGTTCACGTCGGTCGGTTCCGGCAAAAACGGAGTCATCCAGCCAACCAGAATGGCTCCGGTCATGAGCGAAAGGAAGGGATGAAGCTTGAGCTTGGTGATCCCGAAAACGACCCAGGCTACGCTTATGAGCAGGACGAAGATGGGCCAATTGTCGATCGTAGAGGAAGAGGCTAAGGCTAAAGTCATCGGATTGGGCTAAAGTGAATAACATCATCCCAATGATCTTTGCCTCCCGAATCAAGATGAAAGGACCCAAAGCATCCGATCAATCACTACGGTTCATTGAAATCAAAACGGCAGGTTCGTTGATCATGCGAAGGATCGGGGACGCGCATGATCAGCTAAGTCAAAATTTTCCGACTCGTAACGGAATGCCCCAAGCCTTCCGTTCGGGGTTTGAAACCAAAAGGAAAAACCGAACTAGAAGGGATTGGGATAAAGACTGGGGTCGAGCAAGGTAACCGCAAGGTTGTAGGCCTCGTGAACAATGGCGCAAAATACGATCGCATGGAGCAGGGAACGGGTTCTACCCGCCTCGTAGGCTACAATAAACATGTATCCCGTCATCCACATAAGGGGGTGCTCGTAAAAATGTCTTTGATGATGGAGACTTTCGAAAAAAACAAAAACCAAAGGATAAGAGAACCAGCGCGGCAAAGACAGCACGCGAACGATCTCGAGCAACGGAACGAAGAAAATCAGGGTTTCCAGGATGGGTGCGACAACGATTGCGTATAAGGATTCGCCGGCATCCATGCCCCTGCCACTGAAGTATCCTCCGGCGAACCAATGGATCCATGAAGGCAAACCGAAACAAAGAAAAGGTATGAGAAGGGAAAACAGGAAGCATTGCAAAAGGATCCGGAAATCGGAATACCCCTTGTACTTGGCGTAGGTCTTCTCTACCCGGTTACGCCACCAAGCAATGACAGGAAGAGAACCGAATTCAAACTCCGAATCTTTGTTGTTTGAGCTCGGATAGGGATGGCCTTTTTCCAAGCCGTGAAGCTCATAGTACTTGATGGCAGGAATCCTGAAATTTTTTTGGCTCATGTATGCAAATTATCTATACAATTCAAATACACTAACACCAGAAAAGGCAGAAATCAAATCCTAGCTGAGAAAGTTTTAATTTACGGAAACAAACGAGGTTCTCCCTAAGTCCGAAAATTGGACTGATTTCTCTCGGCGTTTCCAGGCTCCCGAAAACAAGGGGTTTAGATGTCTTTTTTCATCCGGTCCCAAAGCTCTTCGGCTTTTACGATTTCCTTAGCCTCATCGAGCCGCTGCTTTTTATCCAACATCATAAAGTGCATGCCCCGCACCTTGATGTACAACTGTCTGGCCTGTTCCTCGGATCCAGCAATCTCTTGGCACTCCCGCAAGATTTCCTCATCCGGTTCGTTATCCAATTCCCAAAAAGCGTCTTCGAGCAATCGTTGGGGAATTTCCATTCCGCCATCCAACTATCCGATTAACGGAATGCCAAGGGTTATTTCAATTTGCTGTATATCCTGACCCAAAGAGAGCGTCATCGTTGCCGCATCCGCCCTACCCTTCAGGTTTGCTCGTAGCGGCCGTCCGGTCGTTTGGAAACGAAGCGGTTGAGTTCGAGCATGGTCAAGCTGGCCATGATTTCGGGAGCGGGAAGACGAGTAAGGCCGCAAAGCTCGTCCAGGCTGAGTATGGCTCCGTCGGAGAGAGCATGAAGGGTTTTCTCTTCTTCCTCGCTTATGGTTCCAGAGGTATGGACCTGGGTATCTTTTTCTCTGCTTGTGGCAACGGGCTGCGGGATGGGAAGAACGGGCCCGAGTTCTTCCACCACGTCCCGGGCGCTGCGCAGGAGGGTGGCTCCCTCGCGGATGAGGCGGTGACATCCGGCGGAACTGGGCTGGTCGACACGGCCGGGAAGAGCGAAGACGGTGCGGCCTTGATCGGCGGCGAGTTGAGCGGTGATGAGGCTTCCGCCGGAGGAGGCGGATTCGATCACGATGATGCCAACCGATACGCCGGCCACGAGACGATTGCGCTTGGGAAAGGTATGCCGGTCGGGTTTGCGTCCGAAGGGATATTCGGAAGCCACCCCCCCCTGTTCGATGATCCGCTTGTAGAGGCCGAGGTTTTCGGGTGGGTAGACCACGTCGATCCCACTCCCGAGAAAGGCGAGGGTCTTGCCTTGCGCGTCAAGGGCGCCTTCGTGGGCGGCGGTGTCAATTCCGCGGGCCATCCCGCTTACGATGCAAAATCCAATTTCGGCAAGTTGTTGGGCGAGTTCCCGTGCGAACCGCAGGCCGTAACGAGTCGGGTTTCTGGTACCGACGATTGAGAGGTAGGGCCCTGCGGGCAATCTGCCCGCGAGGTAGAGTCCGATGGGCGGGTCGTAAATTTCGTTGAGGTGGGGCGGATACGAATCAGTCCCAAAAAAGGAGACCTGTCTTTTTTCGAGGTTT
>JAYOII010000455.1:0-2486 GCA_038118685.1 Opitutia bacterium | reverse complement strand
TCAAACCCATTTCGACAAACGTGCCCGGTATTCAAATTTGCGAAGAGTTTCCGAGAATGGCCCGGATGATGGACAAATTCACCATCATTCGCTCGATGATCGACTCACAGGGCGCACACGACCTTTACCAGTGCGTAACCGGACATCCCCGCAATACCCGGGGCTTTGCCGGAGGCATTCCTTCCACCGGCGCCTGGGTATCGAGCGTACAGGGACAATCCGATACCGGCGTTCCGGCTCACCTTTCCTTGATGTATCCGACCGGTCATGCCCAATGGGGAGATCCCGGCGAAGGGGGATTTCTGGGCAAAGCGCATGCCCCTTTTCGATTGGTTGCAGGCAAAGGCCAACAATCCTCGACCGAAAGCGCCTCCAACATGGTCCTCAACGACCTCTCCCTCGAACGCCTGCAAGACCGTCATGCCTTGAGAAAGTCATTCGACCTCTTCAGGCAAAAGGTCGAAAGAACGGCATCCCTCGGAGGCTACGGCGAGTTCGAAGAAAAAGCCTTGGGCATACTCTCCTCTTCCGCTTTGTCCGATGCGCTGGATTTGTCTCGAGAGGATCCGAAATGCATTGAAAGGTACGGTAAACCGGATCCCGAATGGCGGGCCGACGGGGCCCCCAAGATGACGACTAATTTTCTTCTCGCCCGACGGCTTGTCGAGGCGGGCGCCCGTTACGTTTCCCTTAACTTCAGCCGATGGGACTGGCATAGCGGAAACTTCAAGCGGGGACGCGAAGACATGCCCTTGCTTGACCATGCCCTTTCCTCGCTTGTCGATGACTTGCATGAACGCGGACTCGACCGGGACGTCAGCGTGGTTTGCTGGGGAGAATTCGGAAGGACTCCCAAGATCAATGCCAAGGGAGGAAGGGATCATTGGCCCAAGGCGAACTTTTGCCTCTTGGCCGGTGGAGGCATGCGCAACGGTCAAGTCATTGGTTCGACCGACAAACAAGCGGCCGAACCGGACGACCGACCCGTCCGCTTCAAGGAAGTCTTCTCCACCCTCTTTCACCAGATGGGAATCTCTCCGACACATGACCGGGCTTTCGACCTTCAAGGCCGCCCGCACTACCCCGTCGACCCTCAGGCCAAACCCATCGCGGAGCTTATTTAGAGGTTTTCCTCAGGCCTGAAAAAACGTTCCCCGTCGGCTTCGCGGGCAAGGTGGACTTCCACTTCCTGATCTTGGCAAGCAGATCCTTCGCGACATCGGGTTTCTCGTCCTTGAGATCTTTCTTTTCGAGAGGATCTTTTTCCAAGTCAAAAAGCTCGAAATGCGAGAGATCATTATTGGCCACCAATTTCCATTGCATGCTCGCCACGGCATAGGATACCCAATGATCGGGCTTGGCTTCGCGGGGGGGCCAAGCCGCTCCCATTTTCCAATAAAGGGGCTTGGTCCGTTTCGAATTCCCGTTTCCCTTGAGTGCAGCGACTTGGCTGATCCCGTCGGGCTTGTAGGAACGGGGCAATTGGACCCCCGCAAGCTCGCAAAAGGTGGGCAAGAGATCGACCGCCGAAAGAATGGACGTCTTGTCGACCTTTCCGGCAGGCACTTTCCCGGGCCACCGCACGATGAAAGGTACTCCGATTCCCCCTTCCAGAAGGGCTCCCTTGTAGGCCCTGCGACCTCCGGTAATGCCTTTGGCTGCAGCGATCCCATACCCCAAACCGGTTGCGGAATCATAACCGAGGGTCAGGGGGGTGTCGGGGGCTCCGCGGGCAGGCCCATTGTCCGAACTGAATAGGACGAGGGTATCCTTCGTGAGATCCAAGCGGTCCAAGGCATCGAGCAATTGACCGATCCTCAAGTCGGCGTGATAGAGGGTAGCCGCATAGATTGCATCCTTCTCCCCAAGCTTGGCAAAACGCTTCTGTAATTTGGGGTCGACGTGAAAAGGCGTGTGCGGTTCGTGAATCCAAAGGTTTATGAAAAAAGGCTTACCCTTGGCATGGCTTTTCTCGATGAAGGGAATGGCGCTCTTGACGTCGTCATGGACGTACATCTGAGGCCCGGAACAGTTGAAGGCTCCATAATCGTCAAACCCGTATTCGGTGAGGAAAGGGGCATCGGGAATCATGTCGTTTGCCAGATGCCATTTGCCATAGTGAGCAGTGGCATACCCGGCCTTTTTCAAAAAACGAGGTAGCATGGGGGCCTTTGGGTCAAGCCAATCGGGCATGTTTCTTTTCTGGTTGCTCGGAACCCAGGCGAAGTGGCCGTCGACGTTGTAACGGGCCGGAAAATGGCCGGTCATGACGGCAGTACGGCTTGGAGAACAAACCCCGCTGGCTACCGTGAAGCGATGGAAGTCAGTACCCTCCTTGGCCAACCGGTCGATATTGGGCGTCTCGAGGTAAGGATGCCCGTGACAGCCCAAATCTCCCCAACCCCAATCATCCGCAAAGATGAAAACGATATTGGGACCCTTGCCTTGAAGAAAGGCGAGGCTGCATGCAAAAGTAAGGGTGAAGA
>JAYOII010000454.1:1495-2489 GCA_038118685.1 Opitutia bacterium | reverse complement strand
CAACGAACTGTCCGCTTTCGACAGCGAGATGAAGATTTTTCTTCCCGAAGAAGGCTTCCCCGTGCCTTTCATCTCCACGGTCAACACTGACAAAACCACCCTTTTCTCGTACCGAAATGGTGAAACGACGAACATCGAAGCCCTCAATGGAGAAGTCAATTTCCTCTCCACCAAAAAGCGGTTGTCACTGGAAGGAGAATCGTACAGCTACGAGAAGAATTTGAAAAGAGGCACCATGGCACTGGCCTCGGCCATGACCGGAGCACTCTCCGCTAGGGAAACCTTGGGGAATTGGGGCCGCAAAGACTTTTCCGCGATGGATCACTTGAACGAAACCGTCATGGAAAAAGGCGAAGCGCTTGCCAAAAAAATAGCTCTGAATGCGACCGTCCAAAACACAGTCTTCACTAGTTTTAACCGCAGGAATCGGATTAACCCGAACGCCAACTTGCTACTGGACCCACGCTCGAGAAACAGGAATGGAATCGACTCCCGACTTTCCGACTGGAATGAATTACTCGAGAATTTAGGCGAACTGCAACAAATAGCCGTCGAAACCGACAACCCGGTGGCCGCGGAAAAACTACTCCGCACCCGCAACAAGCTCGACAAAATCGCCGCAGATTCAGGAATCGAAGCAGAAGCCATCATCGTCGCCAACTTGGAATTCAGGAGGGAATTTCTTTCCCCCAACCTCGGGTGGCACAACCTCGATAAACTTAGGAAAAGAGGTGGTGACGAAACCTACGACCTCGCTTCCAACGAAGTCGACGTTTCCGCAAGCTTGGAAGAAACGAATTCATCCATCAGCATGGGACCGTTCTACTTTTCGGTTTGGCCCGAGGAAAGAGTTTCGCTTGTCGCAGGTACCGGACAAAACTCGATTCCCCCTGGGGAATTCACCTCAATGGGTTACTTCCTGAGCAAAGACGGAAGAGTCTTTGCCGACATCACCAAAGGCACAACCGGCAAAGACGTCTCGCTTGAGTTGAAG
>JAYOII010000454.1:0-1485 GCA_038118685.1 Opitutia bacterium | reverse complement strand
CACCAACCTTGAATACGAAGAAAGAGCCAATCAGCCCTAAAGCCCGAAGAATTCACCTCAATGGGTTACTTCCTGGGCAAAGATGTCTCGCTTGAGTTGAAGGAAATGGCCAAGGAAGACTTCCGCAAAAAGGTCAAAGACTTCCTTTGATCCTCGCTAACTTGGCCCCCAATGAGGGCCTCCAAAAGGAAAGAAAGCAATCCACGGAGACCGCTTGCAAAAGAATATAAAAAAACTTGCTCGGGAAATTTGACTTTCAAGATTTCCTGAGCTTTCTTACGCCCTCATTTCAATCGAAGAAACACTTTTCGGGGCGGGGAAAACAAAGCGGGAAAGTCACGACGCCAGTCGCAATCACCCCGGCCCTCGGAATCTTTTTCGATCCAAAAAAAGGGGGGGGTTGACAGATACGTATAATGGGAGCCCCACAAAGCGACTGATCCAGTTCGCCCGAAAGATCCATACAATCAAATCGCCCCGTACAAGGGCCCAACCATCCGATCCTTTCGCGTCCGTCCAGTCTCTTCCCTCAAACTCAACAATCAAGAAAGGAAGAAGAAGAACCTATGCAAAAACGGATCTACGAAACAAGACAAGGAACGGTAACCGCGAAAACAATAACCGGCCGCCAAGCCCAAAACCTCAAAGACGCCCTCCCCCTCGGAATGGTTTCCATGAAACGAAACGACCAGACAGTCGAGCACGGACTCGTCATAAGCTGCGGGCAAGAAGATGCCTGGTGCCTCAAGCAACAATCGGTCGAAGTCGACCCCAAAAACGAACAAACCGTGCTCTTGGCCAACACCCTTCTCCTCGCCCACAGCATCAAAGGATACCTCGACCACGGATTCGGCGGATGCTTCATCCCCGCTCTCTACCGCAAGAAAAAACCCAATGGAGTGGAAATCGGTTTTGCCTACTTCGGGACTCCCTGCCCGACCGGAACCGAAGCCACCGAGTTCCCGCCCACCCCCACCTACGACCGGCACTTCGGAGACGGTTTCTTCACCATGTTCCGGCATTTTTACGAGGAGCTCAAGAAAAGCTCCCGAAAAATGAACATCACGCTGGCCCCCGTATTTGGTTTGGATCAACGGACCAGCACTCACCTCCAAGGGGTCGTCCTCCACTGCATCATACAGAGCCGGACGGTCTATCTCTGCTCCCCCCACCTCGACAAAGACGACTACCTGCTGACCTATCTCGCCGCGACCGGCGTCAAAGAAATCGTACACCTCCCCTGCCGCCCCGTCCGCATCGAGGAGCAACACAGAGCCCTCGCCCAAGCCGCCCCACCACCGCAAGAAGAAGAAAACGACCGGGAACGTCTCGACAGGCTGAAAAAGAAAGTCGAACAAAAGATCAAGGCGCTCCGAGAGGCCAAAGGCACCGACGAAAACAAGGAGGCCGGACAATGAAGCTCTACGATTTAACCGAACTCTCCCCCCGCGAAGCGATGGACGCCTACCCCGGACCGGACATCCC
>JAYOII010000453.1:0-2491 GCA_038118685.1 Opitutia bacterium | reverse complement strand
GAGAAAGTCCGCATTCCCACGACCTTTCGCCCTTCGCGAATAAACGGAACAAGATCGAAGGGATCGTCCAAGTATTCGGCATAAGCTTCGTCCAGGCAAAAAATGACGTGTTCGGGAAGGGAGCTGACGAAGGTACTGATTTCGGCAATGGAGTTGGCGGTTCCCGTCGGGTTGTTGGGGCTGGGAAGAAAAATTAACTTGGTCCGTTCGGTAACCGCTTCTCTCATCGCCCTCAAGTCATGTGTAAGATCGGGCATTTCGACTTCGACTGGTTTCGCGCCCATCAGCAAAGCGACAAGCTTGTAGACCACGAAGGCATGTTCCCCGACCAAAACTTCATCGTTTGGCTTGAGGAAAACATGACCGAGCAACTCGATAATCTCGTTGGATCCATTTCCCAAAATGAACTGGGACGGATCTAGATCATGGTGTTGGGCCAGTTTTTGACGCAGGGCCAAACCGCTTCCCTCAGGATAAAGAAATACTGACTTGAGGGCTTCCGCGCCCGCTTCCAGGGCGGCGGGAGAAGACCCCCACGGGTTCTCGTTCGAGGCAAGCTTACACACGTCTTCCGGCCTGAAGCCATGCTCTCGGGCGACTTGCTCGATGGGCTTGCCTGGTTGGTACACCGGTTGATCCAGTATGCGAGGGTTCGCAAGTTGGGATAGATTCATGTAAGTTACCAAATACTAGCGGTAGAAAAGCCTTCAATCAAGGAATAAGCGGTTCTATCTTGTGAAATCCTCTACGCTAAGCTTTATGATGTTGCTGTGAAAGTTGCGCTTTTTGGAGCTACCGGGCTATTGGGGTGGTCGGCTGGGCAAGCCGTTCTCCGCAGAAGGCATGAGTTGATTTCCTTTTCTGGAAGAGGGACGGATGACTTGAAGGGCATTGGCCGGGTGGCGCCCCTTTCCCTGACTGATGACGAAAGGCTCACCAGAACCTTGCTTGACGAATGGCCGGATGCGATCATCAATTGCTCCGCCATCTCATCTCCTGATTCCGTGAACGAATCCCCCCGGGAATCCCATGCCCTCAATGTGGTGGCAACGGCTCGTCTGGCTGAAATTGCCGCCCATTTGGGGGCCCGTTTCCTGCATGTTTCCACGGACATGGTTTTCGACGGAACCCAATCTCCCTATCGTTCCACCGACTCGCCCAACCCCATGAGCGAATACGGTCGGCAAAAACTGGAGGCTGAAAAACGGGTTCTTGCGGCCACGGACGAAAACTTGGTTGTTTTACGGGTCACTTTGCTCAATGGAAATAGCCCAAGCGGGATGCGTAGCCCTCATGAGAGAATTCTCAATGGGTTGGCCACTGGCTCGCCTCCCATCCTTTTTGACGATGAAATCCGTCAACCTTCATCTGCCGGTAACGTTGCCGAAACAATGGTCGAACTGTTGGAGCGGTCGAATCTGAACGGGTTGTTTCATTGGGCGGGAAGCGAGGAAGTGAGTCGATACGAACTGGGCCTTCGAATTCTCGAACGCTTTGGTTTTTCCGCCGATCGAATCACGCGGGCAAGCCTGAAGGATGCGCCCGATGAAATTGGAAACCGTCCTGCTTGTCTTGCTTTTGAGCTGAACCCCTTGGCCGGCAAACTGAAAACCCGACCAGCCGATCTGGATGAGCAATTGGGAGATTTAGTCGTACCTGATCACCTGTACGAGTGGTACAGAGAGAATGCGGACGATCCGACCCGGTACGTAGCCAGATTTTGAATCTTTTCCCTTGAGCCTGCGCATTTATCCAAAGCGGATCGAATCCGGTCCCGAAAATATGGCCACCGACTGGTGGCTCTTTCTCGAAAAGGGTGAGCGGAGCCATCCCTCCTTCAGGCATTATGCTTGGTTCGCTCCGGAGATAAGTTTCGGGTATGGACAGGATTGGGATTGGGTCCAAAAACAGATTGGCCCGGATGCCGATAAAATTGTCAGGAGGCCGACCGGAGGGGGCATCGTGAGGCATGGCAAGGATTGGACTTACTGTCTGGTTTTGCCAAACGGACATCCCTCTTTTTCCATGCCGGCTCTCGACCTTTATGAAAAAATACACCTGGCAATGTTCAGGTGCCTAAAAGCGCAAGAGCTCTATGCTTCTCTGAAACCCTGCCCGGAGCTCAGGCAAAAAGGAATACCGGGCGATTGTTTTCGCGAGCCCGTAGCGAGGGACCTCATGACCGAAGACGGAAGCCAAAAAATTGCCGGAGCAGCCATGAAAAGGACAAGGGCGGGGGTACTGGTTCAGGGCTCGATGGACTTGGCGATTCTTCCGGCCTTGGACGAAGAAAAATTTTTCTCAGCCTTCGTCGACGAAGTTTCCCGTCTTGTCGGCGAGTCACCCGAATACGTGGATTGGCCGGCTGAATTCGCCAAGGGGCGTCGTCCTTTCGAAAAAAAATTCGCTTCTTTGGCCTGGCTAGCCGATCGGTCCGTTAGTTGAGTTCCAGGGTGACGACGTTTTCAACGTGGCGAGTCTGAGGAAACAA
>JAYOII010000452.1:0-2502 GCA_038118685.1 Opitutia bacterium | reverse complement strand
AGGTTACCCTGACCGACGGGACGCTGCGGCTTTTGGCCCGTGAAATGGAGATCAACCTGAGCACAGGTGACTTCCAGGCCCTTGAGGTGAAAGCCGGCTTTTATCCGTGGATCACGGAGGGAAGCGAAATCAAAAGGGAAAATGATTTGATCACGGGCAAAGATGCCTTTTTCTATCTTTTGGACAGACACCCGCTCGAACCCAATTTGGGATTCCGGCAATTGACTTTCGATCGGAACGCAAGCTCCTTCTCGGGAAAAGGCGTCACCTTGCGGGTCGGAAGTCAGAAGATTGGAAAGCTTCCTTCTCTATCTGGAAAGATCGGTCAAAACCCCTTTCGCTATGGTCTCCACGGAGGCAAAAGAGATCGGTTGGGCTGGTACCTTGGAACGGAAGGAGATTGGCGGCTTTCCGAATCAGTACGGGCCCGGGGCGAACTGACGGCTTATGAGAAAAGAGGCGTATTCATCTCCCCTGGTCTCGACTGGGAAACGGCGGCGGACGACGGCTTCCAAAGAGGTTCCATCGAAAACGGGTGGATACGGGATCAGGAAGACATGCGAGGGGTGGATCTTCGTGGGGTTTCGATTGGCGAGAGAAGAAATTATCTTCACGCCTACACCGTCAACCGGTTCCGCGAGAGGTGGCGTTTGGCCGCTCAATTGGAATGGGATGAGGACTCGGAAGTTTTCCGTGACTTCCGGAGAGACCGTTTCCAGGACAAACAATGGAACGAACATTTCGGCGAGCTTGCCTATGAATCCGACAATTGGACTCTTTCCACCCTGACCAGATGGCAGGCCAACAACCACGAGGCAATGATCGAACAGCATCCCACCGTCAGGTTCGACCTCGCTCCCACGCCTTGGCCCCACCCCAAAATTTACAACACCCTCTCCTTCGAATTCGGAGGGTTCCGCTCAAAAGATGATACGGGAAGCTTGGTGAGCAGATCGAAAAGGCTCGATTTGGGCTATCAGGTTCAGCGTCCCTTCCGCTTGGGAAAGGGATTCACCTATACCCCTTTCCTCAGTTACCGGCTGCAGGACTACTCACTGGACGGCCCCGACTCCATGCGAAGCTGGGGCGAATGGGGAAACGAGCTCCACTACGCGATGCATGGAGATTACGATGTCCAAAACGAGGTATGGAAAATCAACGGATTGCGTCATGTCGTTGATTTTTCCGTCAGTCATCGCAAGGTCAACCGGTTGGACTCCGAGAATACCGCCCTCATTCCTTTGATCGACTATTCACTGGTCGATTTGAACATGGGCCCGACCGACCTTTTGGACAAATTGGAGTCCGATGATCTCGAGCCATACGAGGTGCTGCGCATCGGTTGGGGAAACCATCTCCTCGCCCGGAACGGGGATTCAGTGCGTGAATTGCTTTCCGTCCGCTTGTTTCAGGATCTTTGGTATGATTCCGAGAGTGGGAACGATCTCCAAAGAAACTTTCATGCAGGCGTTGCAGTTCACCCGGCTCATTGGCTAAGCCTCCGGGGGCAAGCCAAGATTGACCTCGATCGCGGCGAGACTATGCGCAACAGCATCAGTGCCTCCGTAAGGGACGGGAGGATCAACGAATTCGAATTGGCCTACTTCAACTACCGGTCATTCAGCGACCAATGGCAATTTTCGGCATCCCACAGGATAAGTGAAAGAAAGTCCCTTCACGGAGCCTTGCGGTTACAGGGCGAACGGCCCAAGATCCCCTATTGGCAAATGACCTTCGAATACAGGCCCACGAGTTCATGGGCTTGGTTCTTCACCCTGGCGGAAAGAACCGGTACGGCAAAGGAAAATGAAACCGAGGCGACCGCCAGCATACGACTTTTTTCCTTCTGATTGTCAAAAAATATGGTGGCATAATGTTGACTATGCTCATGTTTCGTAAGTAAATTACTTTCCATGAAGGATAGAAACCAGCATCCGCATCTTCCAGCCAAGGATCCGAAGGTCATGGCGCATCTCTTTGGATTGGGTTTGGATTCCACGGATGGACACAAAAGAATCACACAGGCTGAGAAATTCTCCATTTTCGGCGGGTCTGAAAACACCCATGAAAAAATGACTGAGACCCTTTGCAAAACCTTTGAAGATCTTACGATCAAAGGCAAGGCATTGGAGGAAATCTCTCAAGATGAACTTTCCGATCTGATCAGCAAAAATACCCCGAAAGATTAATTTGCCAAAGATTGGCCGCTCCGAGAGAAACGATCCTTCCATCACCCACTGTTATGACTGAACCAGGACCACCCCAACCCCCCAAGCCCACTCTGAAACTTAACCCGAAAGGGGATGGGCCACCCAAACCCGGTGATGGGGCCGGCCCCAAGTTCCGCGTCACCCGATCACCTTTCGCCCCCAAGGTCAAACCAGCTGATGGCCCGGCTCCCGCCCCAGGCGCTGGTCCTGTTCCCGCCCCAGGCGCTGGTCCTGTTCCCGCCCCAGGCGCTGGCCCTGTTCCCGCCCCCGGCGCTGGTCCTGTTACCGCCCC
>JAYOII010000451.1:1825-2507 GCA_038118685.1 Opitutia bacterium | reverse complement strand
ATTGCAAAAGATGACTTACTCCAGGCAAGTCCACAGGTGGCCAACCCCCTTTGCTCACTTTAAACTTCCATCCATGAAAAAAGCCCTCCTTGTCCTCTTTCTTTCCTCAAGCGTCGTTTCTTGGGCCAAGCCCGCCAAGAACCTGGTGCTCATTCTAGCCGACGACTTGGGCTGGGCGGACACCACCCTGTACGGCAAGACGTCCCTCTACGAAACGCCCAACATCGAGCGCCTCGCCAAACGGGGAATGAGGTTTTCCAATGCCTACTCGAGCCCGATCTGCTCCCCTACCCGGGCCAGCATCCTGACCGGTCAGAACCCCGCCCGGCATGGGATGACCTCCCCTGCCGCCCACCTGCCTGAGGTTCGGTTGGAAGTAACCGCCCAAACCCGCGGGGCGCCCCATCAGAAATCCTGCAACCTCAAGACCGCCACCCGTATTCGTCCGGAGGTGCCCACCCTCGGCGAGATTTTGAAAGACAGTGGCTATCAAACCGCCCACTTCGGAAAATGGCATCTGGGCCGTGAAGGCTACACCCCTTTGGAACATGGCTTCGATATCGACCTTCCTCACTGGCACGGTCCCGGTCCCAAGACCAGTTACCTCGCTCCATGGGGTTATGAAAACCCGGATTTTGCGGAAGGAACACCCGGGGAACACATTGAAGACCGGATGGCCAAA
>JAYOII010000451.1:1374-1815 GCA_038118685.1 Opitutia bacterium | reverse complement strand
TGAACTACTGGCAGTTTTCGGTCCACGCCCCTTTTGGAGCCAAGCCCGACTTGATTGAATATTATCGCAAGAAAATCAAACGAGGCGAAAAACAACAGTCGCCAACCTATGCCGCCATGGTTCATTCCCTCGACGATGCGGTGGGTTCACTCTTGGATGCTCTGGATACCGAAGGGCTGACCGATGACACCGTGGTTGTTTTTTATTCCGACAACGGGGGCAATATTCATTGCGGATTGGAAGAAACGGATGCAAAAGGGGAAAAGTACGTCACTGCGATTACCAGCAATGATCCTCTGCGCGGAGGCAAGGGGGGTATTCGGGAAGGAGGCATTCGCGTACCTGCCGTGATCGTTTGGCCGGGAGTGACCAAGCCAGGCTCGATCAACGAGACCCGCATTCAGGCAAACGACCTCTACCCCACGGTTCTGAAGATGTTGA
>JAYOII010000451.1:0-1364 GCA_038118685.1 Opitutia bacterium | reverse complement strand
TGTAATTGATGGCATCGATTTTACCAAGGCTCTGAAAGGTAAAACCTTGGAGCGCAAACCTATGTTCACTGTCGTACCCGGCCATGGAAACACCCCCGAATGGCTCCCGCCGTCAATGGCGGTGCATCACGGAAAATGGAAATTCATCCGCACCTTCCACTATGGAGAGAATGGACAGCACCAATACTGGCTGCACGATTTGGAGAAGGATATCGGAGAGAAAACAAACTTGGCCTCCAAATTTCCCGAGCGGATGAAGGAGATGGACAAGTGGATCGAAGATTACGTGGCTGAGGCCAAGGTCGTGGTTCCCCTGCCCAACCCCGAGTTCGATCCTGCCAAGTTCGATCCCAAGCTTATTGGCGTGCAGGCAGGCGGACTGAAAATGCCCCCGGTCAAGAAAGCCCCCGGAACCAAAGGTCCTCCCCAAACCGTGAGAAAAGAATCCATGCTCGGATGGATCGGAAAAGGTATGGAGGTATCCACCGCCCCCCATTCGATAAAAATTTCAAACAGTCATCATCAGCCCTTTCTCGCCAATGCCAGTTTGGAGGTGGAGGGACCGGTCTTGGCAAGGGTCCGTCTGCAATCAGCCAAGGGCGGAAAGGCGACCTTGCAATGGCGTACCAGCGACCAGAAGGACTTTTCCGCCAAAGGACAGTCCAAGAAGTTTTCGATCAAGGGTGGCGATTGGCAGGACGTCGAAATCAAACTCCCGGTGAAAGGAACCTTACGGCATCTGCGGGTGTTCGTTCCCATCAGTAAAGAGCCTTTGGAGATCGACTGGATCGAGATTGCTCCTGCGGGAGGTAAATCCAAGCAGTCGGAGCGATGGGATTTTGGAAGAAGCACTTCGCGAAAGTAGCTTTCCAGGTATGAAACCAAAGGCTTTTTTAACGATCTTTTGTTTTTTCTGGATAAGTTGCTCGGCATGGGGCAACCCGCAAAATACCTCACCCGAAAGATCGGGCTTTGGATTAAAAGTGGTGGAGTATGCCCCGGGAAATGGTTCCATTCGCTTGAAGACGCCTACCCATATTGCCTTCGGGCCGGGCAACCGGGAGATTATAACGGATCTTAAAAACAACCGGTTCGTTTTTCGCGAGGGTCCGGAAGAACCCTTTCAAGTATCACCGGTTCCCATGCGAGGTCCGCACTCGGTCGTCTACAATCCAAAAGACAAATTGTATTACGCCAACGACACGGAAAACCATCGTATGATTGCGTTTGCCGATCTTTCCAAGCCAACGATTCGGGCGCAAACCAAGAAGATTGAGGGAGTCACCCTCCGGCGCCCGCACGACGTCGTGCTTGATCCGTCCACGGGTTGGATTTATGCGATCAATCCAGGTTCCGGTCACGTT
>JAYOII010000450.1:0-2524 GCA_038118685.1 Opitutia bacterium | reverse complement strand
CGGCCCCCACTCCCAAAACCCCCCGCCGTTACTCGGGGTTGGAAGCAAACTTGTTTAATAATTGCCCCAAATCCTGGGGTTTGAGCTTCTCAGTGGAAGCGGCGGCAGCCACGACCGGTGGAGCCGAGGCAAAACGTTCACGCCAATATTCCCGAACGCCCTCCATGGTCATTTTATCGGATTCCCGATCGAGTTCCGCCTCGAACAAGGATTCCGTCTCCAAGGCATTTTCCGAAAGCACCCGGCTGCAAAACCCATGGATCGTACTGATGATCGCCTCGTCGAAACAGGTAATGGCCAACTTGATCCTTCGGATGCATTCCTCCTTGGAGACCTTTACCTCCTCCTCGTTTCTCAACCTGAGAAAAGCAGGATCCTCTCCCGGTTCGGGATCTTCCTGGAGAGTTTCGTGAGCCTCCACGAGCAAAGCGCGAATGCGTTCCCGCAACTCCTCGGTTGCCGCGGTGGTAAAAGTGACGGTAAGAATCTTGCCCACCTCCACGCCTTTCTCGGCAACCAACCGCAAAAAGATCCGGGCCAAGGCATAGGTTTTGCCGGTGCCGGCGCTCGCCTCCAACAAAGTCACCCCGGGGAGCAACGGTTCGTTGCAACAATCGAAAGCCTTGGCTTCGCTCATGGCTTGGCCTCCTCCCTTTCCTTTTCCAAAAGCGGATCGAAGACGCGGCCCGCAAGCATGGCAAAATCCGGATGACCGAAGGGTTCATCCCGAAAACACAATTTGTTCGCCGGATCATCCTCTTCTCCCTTCATGAAAACACCTCTAAACTCTTTTGACTTCCACATCAGCCTGGCTTTTTTAAGAGCCGGAAAAAAGGGGCTTGCCGGTTCTTCCTCTTCCTCGGACCCGGATTTGTTTCGTTCCAGTTGATAGGCATACGAGCTGTTTGGAAAGAAGGGCAAGGCCTCCCGCATACCGGCTCGATACAGTTCGATAAACTCCTTCAAGTGACCGAGAGCGACTTCCCGCTCGAGAGGAGGAAAAGAAATGAATTTTTTGGCCAGAAAGAAGAAACGGGTTTCCACTTGATCGGACTTTGCGAAGGCGCAAGCGAAGACATGCCTGACCCAAACCCGCAAATGATCTTTTCCCTTGAGCTTTTTTTTCTCCACACAGCGGTAGAGTAGTTGACGCCCATCCACGAAAGGTCCCAGTTCGCCTCGCAAGCGGACCCCGTCCACAACCCCGTCGAATGCTATCGGCTCACTTTTTTCGCCTTTTAGTTGCTCGCCCCATAAGTCGACGAATTTATCCACTTCCCGCTTGGCATCGTTGAACCAGACCTTGCCTATATTCCCCGGGGGAAGGCCTCCTTCGGCCTTTTCCAATTCGTACAGCCCGACGTCTCTTTCCAGGTTCAGCTCGATTCCCAGCATACGGTCTTTGAGGACGTATTTCTTCAAACCGCTCAGGTCCAGGGGTTCGGAATCTTCGGGTGGCCCATCCTCTTGCCACAAATTCATACCCAACCGATTTCTGAGAAAGGCCTTGGATGGGTTCTCCAGAAAGCCGGACAGCTCATGCATCATGAGCTCGGAAAGTTCGTCCGGGGGCTGCTTCATCGGACCGGTTGCAAAGGGAGAAAGTTCAGGATCGGGCTCCAGCAGCGAAACCGCTGCTTTCAAATTGTCCGAAGAATAGGATCTGGGGAGACGGGTCGAGGTGAAATTATCCTTCCCGAACGGATGAAGGGTTTGTTGGCTGACCAATCTTTCATGGGCTCGCTTGCTCTCTCCGTCCGTCTTGTCATCCGAGTCGATGAGCTTGTCCAAACTGTCGAGCAATTCATTGACCACGACCGATGGTGGTATCGTCTGGTTCCGCCGGATGGATTGTCCCACGTAACTCAAGTAGAGAAATTCACGGGCGCTCCACAAAGTCTCGAGAAAAAGATAACGGTCGTCTTCCCGGTCCGAACGGTCTCCGGGTTGACGATCACCCGACAAGTCGAAGCTCGGGTTGCGGGACTGACGGGGAAACGCCCCATCGTTCATTCCGAGCAGGCAAACGACCCGGGCGGAAACACTCCGCATCGGTCGCAACCCGCAAAACGTAACCCCCTTTGTAAGAAAGCGTCCCTGCGTGGTTCCCACCGTGAGCACGTTGCCCAAATGGTAACGGATTGCCCGGAGTGGAACGATTCGCTTGCCGGCTAGAGGAGCGAACTCCTCGCGGATTGCCTGAATGGCTTTGGTCACCCGCCTGCGATCCAGCAAGGTTTTGTTGTTCTTGGGAAAAAAGGTTTTGGTCAGGCGTTCCAGAAAATGAGCCCAGTCATCCAAGCCCTGATCACCCCTCGCTTGGGCCTCCAGAGAACGCAAAGAATCGACGATTTTCGAGAGCTTGGCAAAACGGATGGCATTTTCGCCCTCGATCTCGTCATAGGGTAAGACACCCTCCCAGAGATGCTCTCCGTTCCCCCTCTGGCAAAAACCCAAGGCCATTCTGTCGAGGGCATGCCGCCAAGTGTGTTCGTCGGTCTTGGTCGAACCGAAATTCTGCCGG
>JAYOII010000449.1:0-2567 GCA_038118685.1 Opitutia bacterium | reverse complement strand
GGCATAGGCTGCGTAACAGACAAAACTGAAAATCATTGCCGAACGATAGCCGACCCTGTCGATAATCAGACTGAAAACAATGATACTAATGGCGAAAGGCCATATTCCAGCTCCGAAAAGCTCTTGGCCTTGGACTTGGTCCAAACCGAAGGTGCTTGGCCAAAACGGTTCCGCGTTTACGAGAAAGGCTCTTGTAATGAACGCAAAGGCGGTGGTTATGAGGGCGATGAAACACCCCCAAAATAATTTCATATCAGGTTCTGACTCTTGACTGCTCATAATTTATTAGGCTGGTTTATAATTTAAGGACAAGGGTAGCTTTTTTCATGATCGCAAAATGCCTCTTGTTTGCAAGCCTGAAACCTGCATGCGTCCTTGGCTCGACTTCTGATTTATTTGTTGGCTTTTGCCCAACTGTCCCGCAGGGCGACGCTTCGGTTGATGATCAACCGGTCTTCCTTGGAGGAATCGGGATCGACGCAAAAGTAGCCGATGCGTTCAAGTTGAAAAGGAACGCCTTCACCGAGATCCCTCACGCTTGATTCGATCAGGGCGTGGTCGTTTACCTCGAGAGACTCTGGATTCAGGTTCCCCGTGAAGTCGCCGCCTTCCTCGCTTTCCTCGGGGTTCGGGGCAAGAAAGAGGCGATCGTAAAGCCTTGCTTCGACCGGGATCGCTGTCGAGGCATCAACCCATTGAATGGTTCCCTTGACTTTTCGGCCGTCCGGGGAATCGCCGCCTCTGCTCTCGGGGTCGTAGGTGCAGATCAGTTCCTTGATCTCTCCATCCTCGTTCTTGATCACTTCCTTGCAAGTAACGTAATAAGCGTATTTCAAGCGAACTTCCTTTTGCGGGGAAAGGCGGAAGTATTTCTTGGGCGGATCCTCCATGAAGTCGTTTCGGTCGATGAAGATTTCGCGCGAAAAAGAAACTTTTCTCGTCCCGGCTTCCGGATCTTCCGGGTTGTTGACGGCGTCTATTTCCTCCGTTTGGCCCTCGGGGTAATTTTCGATGGTTATTTTGAGGGGATTCAAGACACCCAACCTGCGTAAAGCTCTTTTGTTCAAGTCCGCCCGCAGGCAGTGCTCGAGAAGTTCCACTTCGATTGTGTTTTCGCGTTTGGCCAAGCCGACTCGCTCGGCAAACTCGCGAATCGCTTCGGGGGTGTACCCCCGCCTTCTCATTCCTTGCGGGGTCGCCATTCTCGGATCATCCCATCCCTTGACATGGCCTTCTTCGACCAAGCGAAGCATCTTGCGCTTGCTCATCACCACATAGGTCATGTTCAAGCGGGCGAATTCGATCTGTTGTGGATGATGGATGCCGAGGTTTTCGCAAAACCAATCATAGAGGGGGCGATGATGTTCGAATTCGAGCGTGCAAAGAGAATGAGTGATTCCTTCGATTGAGTCCGATTGACCATGAGCGAAATCGTAGGAGGGATAAATTTTCCATTGGTTTCCGGTTTTCGGGTGTTCTTTGTGCAGAATTCTGTAAATAACCGGATCCCGCAGGTTGAGGTTAGGGGAAGCCATGTCTATTTTTGCCCGCAAAGTTTTCGAACCTTCGGGGAATTCGCCGTTTTTCATCTTCTCGAAAAGCTCGAGGTTCTCTTCCACTGACCGCTCCCGGTGAGGGCTTTCTTTTCCTGGTTCGGTCAGGTTGCCCCGAAGTTCGCGCATCTCATCGAAACTCAAGCCGCAAACGAAGGCTTTCCCATCTTTTATAAGCTTGAGCGCCCACTCGTATAGTTGCTGAAAGTAATCCGAAGCATGATAGAAGCGCTCTTCCCAATCAAAACCCAACCAGCGGACGTCTTCCCGAATGGCATCCGCGTATTCGGTTTTTTCAGCGACCGGGTTGGTGTCGTCCAGCCTCAGGTTGCAAAGGCCGCCGAATTCCTTGGCTATGCCAAAGTTCAGGCAGATACTCTTGGCATGGCCCAAGTGGAGGTATCCATTTGGTTCAGGCGGAAAGCGCGTGTGCACGCGTCCGTCGTTTTTGCCGCCCTCCTTGTCCTCCTTGACGCGGGCCCGGATGAAATCGAGCGGTTTGTCCGCTTCTTCTTTGTTTTTAGGTTCCATTGGTTTGAGCTTGCTGAATTCGTCGAACTCAATCGATCCGGTTGCCGTAACTCTGGCGATATTCCTTTTCCAGAGACTTTAACCCTTTCTTGCTGAGTCCGGCACCGTTTTCCGAAAGCAATTGAAGCGCCTTTCTGATCCGTGTTCTGGTCAAGTCGGCTCCGAGGAGCGCCATGCCATCGAAAAGAGGGAGCGAAACCTTGCTCCCGGTGAGGCATACGAAGAAAGGGGCGAGCAGTTCCTTGAGCTTCTTCTTTTCCGTTTCTGCGATACCCTGAAAGAGGCTTGCGAGTGAATCCCTTTCCCAAGGGCTGGTTTTTTCAAGTTCCCATTCAGCGATCTTCAGGATTCGGGCAACTTCAACAGATTCTTGCTTTCCGATCAAATCTTCAAATAGGTAGGTAGGAATCTCGTTGAGAAGGAATTGGGAGATCGGGAAAAAATCGGAAAAGGTTTCAAGTCGGGGTAGAGCCAAAGGGATGA
>JAYOII010000448.1:0-2573 GCA_038118685.1 Opitutia bacterium | reverse complement strand
AATGCGCATTGCCCTCCTCCTCCGCTTTTTTCTTCTTGTCCCACTTGTAATGCTTGTCGGGCAAGGTTCCTCCCAATTCGTAAAGCTTGGCTTTGTCGTTGATCATTTCCTCACGCGAGTACCCCGAAGACGAATATTCATCGAGAAGAAAAATCGCTTCCTCCGGGCATACCTCTTGGCAGTATCCGCAATAGATGCACCGAAGCATATTGATCTCAAATTCCTGAGGAGCCTTTTCCACGTGTTCACGCTCTTCCTCTTCTTCGGGAACGGAACCAGGGGTGATCCGAATGGCTTTCGGAGGACAGACGAATTCACACAGCTGACAAGAAAGTCGGAACCCCGCGATAGTTTTGGGGAAGAATGGGTTTCTGCTCCGGATACTGGAGGGTGACCTTTTCCTTGAACATATTGGAAAACGTCGTTTTCAGACCCGTTACGATCTGAGGCAAATAGGTCCGCTCGGAAAGGGACAAAGGCTTGCGTTCGAGAACTACTGTTTTGGCCATGATTCGTCAGGGGGTTGCGGCAGGTGGTTGATCAAGCCAGGTCACGAGCAAAACATAGACAATCATGTTGATCAAGGCCAAGGGAAGAAGTTTCGTCCAACCAAGATTCATAACCTGATCATAACGGAAGCGGGGAAGCGTCCAACGGATCCAAATAAAGAAAAAGATCAAAAAGACGGTCTTGGCCAAAAACCAACCGATTCCGAGCAAAGTTCCGACCCAAGTCATCGGCCATGGATCGGCGATCCAAGGTAGGAAATGCCACCCGCCGAGGAAGATGGCAGTGAAAATGGCCGAACCCACCACGATGTGAGCATACTCGGCGACAAAGAAGATCCCGAACTTGAAGCTTCCGTACTCGGTATGAAAACCGCCCACCAAATCGGTTTCGGATTCGGGCATGTCAAAAGGCAAGCGATTGGTCTCGGCAAAAAGGGCGACGAGAAAGATCAAGGCTGAAACCGGTTGAACGAGAAGTAACCAGGCTGCGTCGTTTTGCGAATTCACGATCCCGACCAAACTTAAAGACGAAACCTCCGAACCCGGAACGCTAACCCAGAGAAAAACGGGCAGGAGGGAAAGCCCCATGGCCAATTCGTAGGAAATCATTTGGGCGGATGAAC
Organism: Opitutia bacterium; assembly: GCA_038118685.1. GTDB lineage: Bacteria > Verrucomicrobiota > Verrucomicrobiia > Opitutales > Seribacteraceae > Seribacter. The sequence continues at coordinate 1,441 of JAYOII010000448.1, read as the reverse complement.
GGATTCCACCAAGAAAGGGATATTTGCTGTTCGACGACCATCCGGCCAAAACGATGCCGTAGACACCGAGGGAAGAAACGGCGAAAATAAACAGGATGCCCACTTCCAAATTGGCCAAGATCAAAGGAGTGCTTTTGCCCGTCTCGTCGAAATACTCGCCGAAAGGCAAAACCGTCATCGTCGTAAGGGCCGGAACCAGGGCAACGAGAGGAGCCAAATAGTAATAGACTTTGTTGACGTGCCCGGGCACGATTTCCTCCTTGAAAAGGAATTTGAGCCCGTCGGCCAAAGGTTGAAAAATTCCAAGCCCCTTCAGAAAAGGACCAATGAACGGGATATATTGGACAAACGGCAAAGCCGTCCGGTTCGGACCGACCCGGCCCTGCATCCATGCGCTGACCTTTCGCTCGGCCAGTACGGAATACCCAGCCATGGTCATGACCGCACCCACCATGAGAAAGGCAAAGAGAGCCTTCAGTCCCAACAGTTGAAGTGTTTCCGAGTCAAAATCCATGATCAGGCGTCCTTGAGCTTCGCAATGGGCTCGTAGTGAAGAGCCTTTTGTTCGACAAAGGCAAGATCCGCCCACTTGGAACCATCCAATTGAATTCCGTCCTTCTTGGTATCGGAAAACGAAAGCCCTTTGAGCGGGGAAGTCGACGATCGGCCCATTTCCTTCCAAATCGAATCAAGATCGTTGGCAACTTCTTCCTGTCCGGTCAGCTCCTTGACCAGACGGGCGAGGACATGGACGTCGGGCAACAAGCCCGCCGGCCCCGGAACGGCTTGTTGGAACCTCTGCAAAAAGAAACCCCGGTTGACGAAAGACCCGCTCTTCTCGAAGCTGGTGAGGGTCGGAATGACCACTTGCGCCAAGTTACTCGTGGCATTCTCGTGAGTCCCAAGATAGACAACCTGAACACCGGACAAAAGCTCGGCATCTACCTTGGAATCAATGAGATCCTCTCCCACCACGAGCAAAGCTTCCAATTTGTCTTTCTTGAGAGCCTGGGCAAGCGAGCTCAAGTGTTCTTTCGGGTAAGACGAGGCAAATCCCGTAATCAAAGCTCCCCTCAAATTCGGCGTCCGGTCGGCGGACAACAAAATCCCATCGTCTTCACCGAAATGCCCGCGCAGGAACTTCGTGGCCTTGAGCCCCTTGGCCAATCGGTTGAGGAGAAATTGCTCCTCGAGTGAAGATTTGCATGAACCGACGATTCCGACGCTCTTTCCTTCCAAGGAACGGACAGCCGAGAGGAGGGCGTCTTCCATCGTGGACTCTTCCTGATCGACAAGCGGAGTCTTCAAGCGATCATCGGATTTGACCTGCTTGTAAAGAGCCCTGCCGCTATCGGTCATCCAACTGTCGTTCACCTCATCGTTTCTTCGAGGCACGATCCTGTGAATCTCACCCTCCCGACTAGATACCAAAGTGTTGCAA
>JAYOII010000447.1:0-2573 GCA_038118685.1 Opitutia bacterium | reverse complement strand
AATACACCATTTACAGATCCCCTGAACGGCCCCGACCGGAATTTCTACTTCTTTTTAGTCGCAAGCTGAATCAATTTCAGTAAATCCGACATTTTGATGCGTCTTCGCTTACTGTCCGGCAACGTGTAGGTCGGAAGAGCATTGTCTCGAATCAATTTCGAAACCGGACGATTGGTTTTGTACCCTAGAAAGCGGGCTGCTTCCGTAATGGAAAGCAATTGTACGGATTTTGATTCTTTTTTGATGTCTGTCATAAAGTGATCGAATGGAAATTACCGAGGAAATACGGACTCAACCATACTTGCGCGGACGACCGCGCCCCCTGGGTGTATCACAAGGAGCAGCTTGCGATATCTTTTCGGCTTTTTCCTTTAAAGCCAGAACCTCGCTTAGAAGAACCCTGCGGCGGGTTACGTGCGGAAGGCGATAGCCTACAAGAGCACCTCGTTCAATCATTTGGTTAACGGATCGATAATGAGCAAAGCCAAGTATCGTCGCAGCCTCGGTAATTTTTATGTATCGGTCCGGGTTGGCTTCTTCAATCATTTGTCCTCCTCCGGATTTTCAGCTCGTTCGTCGTTTTGTTGAATCAGGGCAAGGATCTCGCTCTGCCTAACCCTAAGACGGTCCGTTTCAGGCAATTCGTAGGCCCGCAGCAAGCCGCGCCTGACCATGATTGAGATCCGCGAGTAGCTCCGGATGCCAAGCACTTGGGAAGCTTCGCTGAAGGTTATGAATCTTTCTCCGCTATATTTGTTTTTGTCCATTTTCTCTAGGTTTACTTATTACGGGTTCATGATTTCCCTCTGGCGGGTTCATGAAGGTTTGTTTTCCTCAGCCAAGCCACCAATCGACTCGGGTACTGCGACTTTCATGACTTCCATCAAAGCCAATCTTCTCCTCTTGGTATGTGGAATTTCGTATTCCTTCAGGTGCCCTTCGGAGATCAACCTTAAAACGGATCGATAGTTTTTGTATCCTAGGATGTGAGCGGCTTGGGTAAAGGTAATTAGTCTGTTTTCAAATTCTTTCATCATTTGCTAGTAAGTTTTGGCAAGACCACCCGATACTTGCAAATAAACTACAATGCAAATACAAAATTGTATTTTCAGTGCATTTTTTATAAAATGTCGTTCACAACTTTTGGTATGGCGCTTGAAAGACTGAAAGGACACAAGGATCAGTCCTTCCAGGCCCTTTTTACCATTGAAAATTGATCTTCCGGTTAACTTGCCCGCGACAGAATCGATCCACGATTCCCATCAACCCATCCGTTAGCCAGCCTGCCGTACTTTTCCAACCGAGTACAAACGCGTTTGTGTACGCAGATACATGACGCCGTTGGCGACCGCCGGGGTGGCGAACGTCTTTTCATCCAGTTCCATGCGGGCCAACACTTCAAAGTTCTTGCTAGCGGCGAGAACAACGATCTGACCGTATTTACTGATGCAATACAAGCGGCTTTCGATCCAAACAGGCGAGCTGTAGAATTCACCACCAACGCGTTCTCTCCAATGCTCCTTTCCTGTTGCTGCGGCGACGCAGGTGACGATGCCGCTGTCGGTCCAAAGGTAGAGAAGGCCATCCTTGACTACGAAACTCGGAACCAGGGGTACGCTCTTGGTTATGTCGTAAACCAGTTCTCCCTTCCGGCTACCGGGTCTCACGGGTCGAACCGCGACCAGACGTTGGCCGGACAAACCTTTTCCGAAACTGCCAAAAACCAAGTCACCGAACAACTGTGGCGAACTGACCGTGCGGTTGTCCCAAATCTTGTCGATTTCCCAACTGATGCGACCACTCTTCAGGTCGACCGCCGTTATGCCGTGGGCAGTGCTGCTGAAGACTACCTCCGTTCGCCCGCCCGAACGGCGAATGCAGGGCGTCGCATAGCCCGCCAGTTCCGATCTCCGATCCACTTTCCATCGCGTCTCGCCCGTCTTCCGGTCGAGGGCGATCAAGAAACTTTTCCCGGGATCCATGTTCGTACCCTCGGGGAGGTACCAAGCGAAGCGCTTGGGGTCCATCTGGTCGTTGGCCAAGACCACCATTCCCTCTGCAAGAATCGGGGAATTGGAAGAACCGTGCAAGCCCTTGTAGGGGCCGAGTTTTCTCTGCCACATTTTCTCGCCATCCAAACTCAAGGCGGTCACCTGAAGCTGCTCCGGGCTGGACCAGACAAGGATGACACCATGCTCATCCACGCACGGTGTGGCTGAAGTGAAATCATTATCCCAATGGAGAAAGCCATGACTTTTCACCGGATAATCTCGTCGCCAAAGAATCCGGCCGCTGTCTGCGTTGATACAGAGAACACTACGCTGCCGACGCTCGGGATGGTCCCCAGTGAGATATATACGCTTCCCCCATAATACGGGTGAACTGCTGCCAGTCACAGGAAGGTCGATCTGCCAATTGTAGTCATCGGCAGTCCATTGAAGGGGGAAATTGGTCGCCCCGCTGATACCCGAACCATTGGGCCCGCGAAAACGCGTCCATTCCTGGGCCAAGGACTCAACGCATGGAAGGACAAGAAACAGGAGTGCAAGACAAAGGACGGCACGCCTGCCTTT
>JAYOII010000446.1:0-2579 GCA_038118685.1 Opitutia bacterium | reverse complement strand
ACCAGCGACCTCTGCGTCCCGAACGCAGCGCTCTGCCAGGCTGAGCTACGACCCGACGATGGCAGTAGTCTTACCAATACCCCGAATCGGTTTGGGCGGGCAAGTTCAATTCGCCTTGCCAAGAAGGCGGTTTTCTTTCGCTATGAGCTTAGCATGAACAAAACGATACCCCTTTTGATCTCTTTGCTCTTCTTGGGTTGCCAAGACGAAGAAAACGCCCGAACCGTCCAAGAACCCGCCCAAGTCCCGGTCTCGACCGAGGAGACCATTTCCATGGCCGAGCACGAGCGCTTGTTGGGCGAGGCGGAGGCGGCGACCGAAGCCATGGCGCGGGAGTTGACTCACCAAGTGCGGTCTTTCGAGACGGCCTTCGAGGCCAAGGAAGAGGAGGTCGAGGTTCTGGAGGTGAAGATTCTCGAATTGACGGCTTCGTTGGAGGCTTACAAGAAGCAAGCCCGTGACTCGAAGGCTTCGCTCAACGAGCTGAAGAGGTTGGGCTCGGCGGAGTACAAGGGAATCTTCGAGCGAGCCAAGACGGTGGACAACGAGACCGCGATTGCTTTGTACGAGGAATTCATCGAGAAGTTTCCCGACAGTCCGATTGCCGGAAAGGCTCGGTCCCAGTTGCGCAAGCACATGACCGAAAGAAAGATACTTGAAAACCGCAAGAACGCGACGACTTTGAGAACTTGGGAAATCAAGCTCAAGGGGGAGGGGATGTTCGTCCGGGAAGTGCCCGCCGACAAGCTTTTCGAGTTGATCGGCCGTCCGCCGGATTCTTCCAAAAAGGGATCAAATTCTCAATACAAGCAGTTTACTTACGTTTGGAGGGATTACGTGCTTGGCCAAGGCGGAGCCTATTACGACCTGCTGATTCACCGGACCGACGACAAGGTGGACCGAATCAGTTTCGAGGAATAAAGCCAACCCGTTTGCCTAATCCTTATTTGACTTTCAGGCAGACCGCTTCCTCGGTGCTGCGGGCCAAGACCATTCCGTTGCTTAGAACGGGAGTGCTCCAGCATTTTCCGCTGATCACTTTCTTGCGACCCAATTCTTCGTACTTCGCCGGATTGGCTTTCACCACGGCCACTTCGCCGACGTCCGACAAGGCGATCAATTTGTTTCCGGAAAGGATGACGTTGCCCGGGCCGTAGCCGTCTTTGCTCCACTTGACCTCCCCGGATTCCAACTCGATGCACTGGAGGGGGCCCTCGCCGTATTTCTTGAAGCTGAACATTCCGTAGAGATGTCCGTCGTGATGAATGGGGGTGCTCCAATGGTTGAACATCTCGTTGGATTTTCTCCAAACTTCCGTGCTTTTCATTTTGCTTCCGTCTTTGGAAATCCGGTAAAGCCCCGAACCCACGCCGTATCCGGCCGAGCAATAGACGAGATCGCCGGCGACCACGGGTGCGGCGGCAGTCGAGACCTTGAAGGGAAACTTTTGTCGCCAAATTTCTTTTCCGGTCTTGGGGTTGACTGCAACCAATCCGGAAGTGCAAAAGAAAATAACCTGACGGACGCCATGTATGGTCGCGGCGATGGGGGTGGCGTGAGTCGCGGTTTCGTCCCCGCTCTTCCAGGCCAACTTTCCGTTGTCCCGGTCAAAGGCGAGAAAGCTACGGCCTTTTCCTCCTCCGTAAACGATGGCCAAGTTGCCTTCGATGAGGGGAGCGGATGCATTTTTCCATTTGATGTTCGATCCATCATGAGCCTTGAGCACGTCGACCGACCAAATCGTCTTTCCGTCCTTGGCGGACAGGCAGTACAATTTCATGTCCGAATCATAGACCCAGACTTTGTCCCCGTAGGAGGCGGGAGTGGAGCGGGGTCCGTCCCCGCCGTTGTTTCCGGGAGCACCGGCGTTGCCGCCGCCGCTCTTGTAATCCATCACGGTAAGCCAGGTGCTCCACAGCCTTTTGCCCGATCCTGTGTCAAGGGCGATGCAGACTTCGCGCATGAGCCCGTCCTCGTCTTCCTCGGCGATCAGGGTGAAGGCCCGGTTCCCGACAACGCTAAAGGAGCTGAACCCGAGGGGCGTGGGGACTTTCCAACTCTTCGAATCCTTCCGCTCGAGGAAAGCGGTTGAAGAAAGGGTTTCGGTGGTCTTCTTGTCCGACTGGATGCCGTGGTATTGGTTCCAGTCGGCGGCGTTTAGTGTGCCTGCCCAGCAAAGGGCGGCGGCAATGGCGACGGTAGCTTGTCGTTTCATAGGGGGTATATCTTTGCCCGAGTTGTATCAGTTTCAAGCAAGAAGGGCGTTCAAGGTGATTTTTTTTGGAAGCGAAAACGGTAGACCAGAACGACCAGTCCGAGCGTGAAGAGAAAATACCATGGGAACCAGCCGAGCGCTTGCACGAAGACCGCCTCCTGTTCGTTGAGTTTTCTTCCCAGGTCGACTGGGTGGCTTCCATCCGCCTTGATCCATGCGATCACTCCCGAATAAAGGAGAGAGACCGCGCCGTAAGAGAGGTTCGTGGCCAAACCGCGAAAGCTCAGTACGGTAGCCCGTCGCTCGGAAGAGGCTTGTTCGTTGAGGTATCGGCTGGTCAAGTAGCTCATGCATTGCATGGAAG
>JAYOII010000445.1:0-2582 GCA_038118685.1 Opitutia bacterium | reverse complement strand
GATACAAGGTGGAACTTTCATCGGTTGCAGTCCGATTGGTCGTCGTTCCCGCTCTTTTGCTTTTGTACGCCTGGAAAGGGCCAATTCCAGAAGATATGGACTGGATACGAAAGGTCCTTGTCGTTCAAGCCGCTATGCCTGCTGGGATTTTTGCGTTAGTGGTCGTAAGAATTTACGAAGGGGACCGAACGACTGCAATGCGAGCCATTATGGCAACTATGTTGGGAAGCCTACTTTCCCTGCCCACATGGCTGTTCTTCGGACTCAGGTTGTTGCCTTAAAATTAAGGCGTGTCGGGAGATGTTTTTTGCTTTGCCTAGGAGGTGTCCTTTGCCGCCACGCCTTCTTCGTAATTGGCTTTGGCATCAAGGGTTTCGAAAATATTCGTTACGGAATTCTTGAGCTTGTTGTATTCCTCGGCATAGATGAGGGAGATCAAGTAGAGCTTGAATTCTTTTCTGTCCCGGATGATTTTCAAGTCCAATTCTTCCATTTCCTGAGCAAACTTGATATGCATCTTGTCAATTTCCGAGTCGAATTTCTTGTGTTCTTTTTCGATGTGTTGTTTCACTCGGGCAACTGCGCCAATCAGATTTCTGCTGTTCCGGCAGTCTTTGGAAGTGAAGTCGTGAAAAGATATAAGACCGGAGGCCAATGCTGCGGCAAAAGCAGTTAGCTCTGCTTCCCCCTTTTGACTCTCTTTGGTCGCCCAACCTTCGATTGCTTTGAGCAAGCGTGAAACGGAGGCTTTGGCTTCGTCCGAATCCGACAGATGTACTGTATCTTCGTCCATTGTTTAGAAGTTTAAAAAAAAAATTGAATGATGTTTTAAAAAGATTGGCAAAACAACTAGTTGTCAAATTATTTATGAGTGTTTTTGAAAGTTTAGTTCCGAAAGTGGTATTATTTTGAAAGTTTCTGCTCGTAATCCCACAGTTCATTCCTTGCCACGCGACTCAGAAAGAGCATTCCCAAGATGTTGGGGAATGCCATTCCAAGTATCATTAAGTCACTGAAGTCCAGTATGTTGGTTGCCGTTATGATTGAGCCGAGAAAGCATGAAATCAAGAACAGTAGTTTGTATACTATGGATGATCGGTCACCGAAAAGCCAAACCCAGCATCTTTCCCCGTAATAGGACCAAGAGATCATTGTGGAAAAGGCGAAAAGGAAGACGGCAACTGACAATACGTAGGGAAACCATGGAATAACGCTTGCCATGGCTGTCGAGGTGAGAGCCCCTCCCTTGTTTCCATCTATATAGCCTTGAATCTTGGATTGTTCCCCAAGGTCGGAGGTAAAGTTCAAGGGTTCGTAGACACCGGTAATAATGATGACCAGTGCGGTCATAGTGCACACCACGATGGTATCTATGAACGGTTCCAAAAGGGCGACCACACCCTCTTCGGTCGGGTGCGAAACCTTGGCCGCGGAATGAGCAATGGCTGCCGAGCCAATGCCTGCCTCGTTGGAAAAAACAGCCCGCTTGACGCCAATAACGAGTATTCCCAAAAATCCTCCGAATCCGGCTTCGAAGCTGAAAGCACTTTTGAAAATCAAGGCTATGGCGGAAGGGATTGCATCAACGTGCAAGGCGAGAATCGCAAGGCAGGCGAGCAAGTAGATTGCGCACATGGCGGGGACGATGCGGGAAGCCACGCTGGCGATCCCCTTGATGCCGCCGAGAATGACCAGTCCGACCAGGGTAGTAAGTGCCAAGCCGTAGACCCATGGGAACTTGTCGAGGAAGCCATCACTCCCATCATCCGGGCGGAAGACGGATTTGATCAAGTCGAGAGATTGAACGACCTGAAAGGCATTTCCCCCGCCAAAGGATCCACCTATGCAAAGGATGCAGAACAAACCGGCGAGCAAACCTCCCAAATGCTTCAAGTTGAGGTCTTTGAGGCCATCCGAAAGATAGTGCATTGCCCCTCCCATGATTTTGCCGTCTTTTCGGACCTTTCGGTATTTTTGCCCGAGAACGCACTCCGTGAATTTCGAAGACATGCCAAGGAATCCGACCAAGATTATCCAAAACATCGCACCCGGTCCGCCTGTTCCGATTGCAATTGCAACCCCCGCAATGTTTCCAAGTCCGACCGTGGCCGAGAGAGCCGTGGTCAAGGCTTGAAAGTGAGTGACTTCCCCCTTTTGATCCTTCGAGTCGTATTTGCCCCGTACAAGGTCGATTGCGTGTTTGAAGAGCCTCAGGTTCACGAAGCGCATGCGCAGGGTGAAAAACAAGGCGCCCCCGAGCAGCCATCCTACGATGAGAGGAAAGCCCTTTTGGATTGCAATGAAACCGATGGGTTTGAGGTTTTCCTTCTTGAGGTATTCTTTGGGGGAAGCCGAAAAACTTGAGTATTTGGTTTCGAAAGTCGTGGGAGCGGAGTTTTCGGGGTATTCCCACCGGTCGTCTTTCAGTCGAGCCATCTTTAGTTCGCCTTGGTCAAAGGTGTAATTGCCGCCAGTTGCATTCCGATCCGTAAGTTGGCTGACTTGGCTTGAAGAAAAAAAGTATACGGGGGATCCGTCTTCGTAATAGTGTGTTCCGGGAATCTTCCAAAACAGCAAATCCG
>JAYOII010000444.1:1585-2588 GCA_038118685.1 Opitutia bacterium | reverse complement strand
CAGCAACTCAATTGGCTCAAGGAGGGGATTCGCAAGAGCAAGTCGAATTTCATTTTCGTGGTCTCCTCGGTCAACTTCATGGTTCCGCACGTCGGCAGCGGGGGAGGGAAGGACAAGCAGGCTGCCATAAAGAAGGACGATGCATGGACTGTCTTCCTCAAGGAACGGGAGGAGTTGATTGAATTTTGGGATGGCCTCGACAAGGCGGTCTTCGTCCTGACAGGCGACTTGCACAACAGCTTCGCAATCAAGATCACGGACAATGTCTATGAGTTCGCAAGTGGTCCGCATAATTCGATCAATCATTCCCCTATGAAAGACGAGGGCGGAAGGCCTTCAAACGGCAAATTTAAATACGGCCCTCGTTCGTGCGACATCAGATGGTCCAGTTATGCCATGGCTGATATCCCCAGGGCTAACCGGACCTTCCCCCATTATTGCGTAGTGCAGGTGAACAACGTGTTCAACAATCCCGTCGAGCGGGACGGCGAACGTTGGTTTGCTTTTCCACACCCTCAGGTCATCTTCCAATTCCACGATGGCCTGACCGGAGAACTGCGCTACTCCGAAACGATTGTGCTTGGACTGGACTAACCCTGCAAAACCCTAGTTTTGCAGGGGGACGATCGGGGAATCCCAACCCGCCATGTCGCTTGGCTTCATCCCTGCCTTTCGACGCCCCTTGCCTCTTGCCCAAGTTCCGTTGAAAGGACCGACGAAATCGATCTTGAGGTTTGGTTTGATTGCATCCTCCAACCCAACGGCCCATATGCATCCATTGACAAGAAGACGGCGATACCCATCGCTCTCGATGTCATTGGAAGCACCGTAGGTACTGGTAAAAACTCGCCCCATTGATTTTCCGTCTTTACCTGCATAATGTCGTGTCCAAGCTGCGGGGACAGGCGGGCGGCTCTCGTCGTCAGGCGAATCCGGAGTCATACCCTTGAGTGGTTGGGCCATAGCCAAAGGAGTAAAAGGCTTCAATGGGTTGGTGTTGTAC
>JAYOII010000444.1:0-1575 GCA_038118685.1 Opitutia bacterium | reverse complement strand
ATTGGGCCCACATGTTTTTGACTCCCCGTAGAACCGGATGGCTTGCTTGTTCGGGAACAATGTCCAAACGGGTGCTCGATCGATGGTTGCCACCATAATGACCTGCCCATTTTTCACCCAGAACCTGACGACCGAATCCGTCCTTGTACTTGTTGCCACCGTAACCGTTGGCATATTTTGCATAGGGACTGTCCTTGGGGATTTTGAACCCATGGGTTGCGGTACGCAAACCAACGATGGGCCCGGCACGGTCCAAATAGTCGACGAAATGCTTCATTTGACCATCCGGCCAATTCTGGAAGCGGGTGAAAATCACCATCAAGTCGGCCTTGGCAAGTTCCTCGATTCCAGGCACGTTACTGGCTCCCGGTTGAATTTCGCCCTTTGCATTAACCCCGAAGACGACCGAACACTTGAAGCCATGACGCTTGGCGAGAATCCGGGCGAGAGCCGGAAGAGTTTCTTCAGACCTGTATTCGTGATCGCTCGCAATGAAGACAATGCGCTTGCCCACCCCAAGACCTTCTTTCCCGATATAAACCAATGGAGCCTGACCAAAGACGGAAAAGGAGAAAAGAGTGCAAAAGCAGGTCATGATTGAAGAACTAATTACATTCATGATTTGGGGGTTAGGTGAATATTTGGAACCGAGAGGACGAAACCAAGCAGGAGAATCAAAACAACCCAAGAAAACCCGAGGAAGTCAACTCCGGTCGAGGTTCAAGGTTATCATTATCAGCATGACCTCGCTGCAAAGAAAGACAAGAGTGACAAAGAGGGAAACCCAAAATATTTTGCTGTAAAGGGCATAATTCTTTGCAAAGAAAATCATCGGCAAAATACCCAACCGGAGAAGACAAAGGGAATTGACCAAAACCAAAATCCATCCTGCAACATGAACCCACAAGGACATGAATTCATAAGTCACAGGATTTTCGGCGACTATTCAACTTCAATCCGAAAAGGTTGCGCGGGGATGTCCATTCGCCTAGGGTGCGTTCATGTTTTTCGGCCAAACTCCCCACCGTTCCAAGCGTGCGGCAAACCACCCGGTCTTCAAGGAAATCTGGGATTCCTGTGCGGAAGAATTGAAAGAAAAGGGGTTTGATACGGAGGTATACTTTGTTCCGGGCGGGGTTGGAGTCAAGATACTGAACGACGACTGTCCTTCCATTGCGAAAATCTCCCACTTGCCCATTTCGGAATTCGACTTCTCCTTGGTTTCGAATCCGGACTTGTCGCGCCTTGATTTCTTTCGACTTCAGGGATTGAAACTTTCGAAAACCCCCGAAGTCAAATTTGCGGAACTTTCCTCTCTTTCGCTAAAGCGTATCCATGCGGATTTTACGCCCGCAAGAGATTTTTCGGCTCTGTCCATTCAACCGCTTGAGGAATTGTCCCTGCGTCAAACCGACTTGGGTGACCTAAGCTTCCTCAAAGAGATCAAACTGCATGCATTCTTCGCAAGCAACAATCCGATTGACTCGATCGAAGACCTCAATTGCCAGGATTTGAAGACTCTCGATCTGTTCAAGTGCCCGATATCCAACCTCGAACCTCTGGTCGACTCGCCGA
>JAYOII010000443.1:0-2589 GCA_038118685.1 Opitutia bacterium | reverse complement strand
CCTCATACCTTGACCAAGACAAACTTGACGGAACGCAAACCCGGTGACTTTTTGAACCTGGAGTTTGATTTGCTTGCGAAGTACGTGGAGAAATTGGCCATGTCGTCCATGGAAAAGAAGGGGCTATGAACCAAGCCGAGGCCGCTCATTCCTTGCTCTTGGAGCTTCAGCGTCTGCGGAGAGAAGGCCTTCGCGAAGTCTATGTCGAAGAGGACTCTCTCCTTGCGTTGGAAAAGGTTTTGCAAGAAAAATTCGGTCGTTCCGAGCCCGCGAAACTGGATGTTATCACTCCCAAGGAGTCCCCCCCTGAGGTTTCGAACCCGGGCCGAGTTACGGAAACCGAAAAAGAACCGGGCCGCGATCCGACTGTCGCCCCGATACGCGCTTTTCCGGAAAATGATCTTTCCGAGATCCCCGATCCTCCCGAATTCGATTTGCCCGATGGTTCCAAAGAGGAACGGTGGGGGTGGCTACGGGAAAAAGTCGAGTCCTGTCCGACCTGCTTGTCCGAACTCAACCCCAACGGCAAGGTTGTCTTTGGCTCCGGCAACCTGAACGCCGACCTTTTCCTTTGCGGCGAAGCCCCCGGTGCCGAGGAAGAGCAACAAGGACAGCCTTTTGTCGGCCCGGCCGGTGAGTTGTTGACGAAGATTATCGAGGCCATGGGTTTGTCGCGGAAATCGGTGTACCTCGGAAACATAATGAACTGGAGACCGAGGCACGGCCAAGCTTATGGAAACAGACCGCCCACGGTGCGGGAAATGAATTTTTGCCTCCCTTACCTCAAAGCCCAGATCGAAATCGTTTCGCCCAAGGTGGTGGTGGCTTTGGGCAAAACGGCGACCGACGGACTCCTCGGTCATGACCCCATGAGACGATTGGGCGATTGTCGGGGGAAATGGAATGAATTCGAAGGGATTCCATTCATGGTGACCTATCACCCTTCCTACCTGCTGCACAACCCGAGCAAGGCGAGCAAACGCAAAGTGTGGGAGGACATGCTCTTGGTCATGGAGAAAATGGAAATGGAAATAAGTGAAAAACAACGGGGCTTCTTCGGCTAGTTTCTTGTTTCCTTGGGCATGAAAGGAGGCAGAACCTTGTTGGTTTTGGGAGGTTCCCCCCCTTCCAAGGAGTTGCTTGCCTGGAGATTTGAAGAAGCCGATCATACGGTTGCCGTAGACTCGGGCATTTTGGCTTTTCGGCATGCCGGGCTAGAGCCCGAACTTTTGATTGGAGACATGGATTCATGCGGCTTTGACGAGACTTTCATGGAGCGGAGTTCGCCTCGAGTCCTCCATTCGTCCGATCAGGAAACGACCGATTTTCAAAAAGCCTTGAATTGGGTTTCGGAAGAGACCGAGACGGCCGAATTAGTGATTCTCGGAGGACTCGGAAAGCGAAGTGATCATTTTCTCTCCAACCTGATGACGTCCTGTGCGTTCGATCAGGCGGTCGGCATTACTTTCGATGGAAACGAAGAATGGATTCGTCGCGTGACTTCGGAAACGCCTTTGCGACTCGCAGGACGAAACGGGGCGGACTTGAGCCTGCTTCCTTTGATCGCATGCGAAGGGGTGGAAAGCAGTGGGCTGAAATGGAATCTAAAGGGTGATGACTTGCGCATTGGGGGGAAGACAAGCCAAAGCAACGAGGCCGTTTCCGATTTGGTGACCGTATCCTGTGAAAGCGGGAACCTATTCGTGGTTCTGCAAAAATGATTTTTGCTTGGGCTTTTCGGCAAGTTGAACCGGGGGAGCGAATGCATGCTAAAAAAAAGGCTCCGCCTGAGCGGAGCCTTTTGATGAAATTCAGATTCGGTTGGTACCTTATCCCTTGAGATGTCCGCGCTTCACGGCCTCGGAAAAGTATTTGTCGGGATCGCGTTTCCAACGGCGTATGGCGCTTGAAGACCAAAAATAAACTTTCTTGCCCTTGTATACCTCGAACTTGGAATTCGGATTTACAACGCGTTCGGGGTAAATCGGGCAGTAGCGTTGTTCCATGAGTTTGACCTTGTCCACTCCGAGCTTCTTCTTCTCCGCATCGGAGAACTTTTTGGCGAGAGCAGGAAGGGCTTTGATGTAGTAAGCCGTGTTGGCATCGAAAGCTTTGACGCACGAACCGCAGCAGAAATAAACTTTTTTGCCGGCTACCTCGGAGAATTCTTCCGGGTCGATCTCATCACCGATCATGATGGCGCAGGTTTCGTCGTCTGCAGCAAAGGAAAATTGAACGAGGAAAAAACCAAGAATAAATGTAAGAGTTGATTTCATAATCAATACCATGTCCTTAAATTTGGATTTTTTCAAGACTTTCAAGCCTTTCTATTGAAAAAAGTCGAACGAGTGTGTCTGGAAGATGATTGACCGAAGGTTCGCCAACATGGTGAAGTAGGGATCGTTTTCGTCGGGTCATGATCAAAGAAGAATTGGAAAGTTTTCGTAAAAAACTCTTGGATTTGGAGGAGGAAATCGTCGATTACCTGACCAAGAGCGAAGAATCGGCCGCCGCTGTCGAGCCGGACAAAAGCCTGGGGCGACTTTCCAGAATGGAAGCGATGCAGGACCAGCAAATGGTTCTTGAATT
>JAYOII010000442.1:0-2591 GCA_038118685.1 Opitutia bacterium | reverse complement strand
CCCCGTTTCAGGGGCTTGTATCAGGAAGGGAACCTAACGATTGCAGCATGGGTCAAGCTGAATGACTTGGGTTTTTCGAGTGATCTTCAGGATTCGGGAATTTTTACTTCAAACGGCAACAATCAAAACAGTTTGCTTTTGTGGTATAACGTCAATGCTTCGGGTACGGGAAACAGGACTTACACCTTTAACTTGGGATCCACCGGGACTGGGTTGAACCGCTTGGACGGACCGGACGGCGTAGCGTCTCAAGGCAAATGGCAACACGTGGTTGCGGTGATGGAAGACCGTAAACGTTTTTTATATGCGGATGGTCAACTTGTCGCTGAAATCCCTCTTTCGGGGCTGAGCTCTTTGCATATGGAAGGTTCGGGAGCCCGTATCGGAAGTTGGGATGCGGGTCCCAATCTTGATTTGGACGGAATCCTCGACGAAGTCCGCATTTACGGAACCAATCTTTCCCAGGCGGACGTTTCCATTTTGTACGGGGAGGGTTTTGGTGACTTGGGTATCATTCCGATTATTTCGGTGGAGTCCGAAAATTCCGCGTCCACCATGCAGGGTAGAGTCGAGTTCTTTAAGTTCGGGGCGTCCCAATCCGTTTCCGGTTTTACGATTGCGGATTTGAACGTCAGCGGAGGAAGCGTTTCAAACTTTTCTCAAGCGGGGAACGTTTTTCTCTTCGACGTTTCGGCCCATGGTCATCCGTCCGCTCTTTCGATCCAAGTTCCTCATGGAGCGGCCTTGGCCGGTTCAACACCCACTTCCGAGACCGCATATGCCTTTCGTCAGCATCCGCCCGTTACCGAGAGCGACAATCTCGTCCTTTGGTATGTTTTCGAAGACAAGAACCAATCCGTGGTCGCTGATTTTTCCGGGAACGATAATCATGGAACCCTTTCCGGCAGCGGATCGCTTGTTCCGGGTAAATTCAGCCATTCCCTTGCTCTGCAGCCCAGCGAGTCCCTGAGTGCCGACGGTGGCAGGTTGTCACTTTCTTCCGAAGTGAGTCTTTCGGTGTGGACGAAAATCAGGGATGACGATTACGGGATCATTGCTCAGAGCGGGCAAGTCCGCTTGGAATATCACGACGACAATACGATAAGGGCGTCCGTTAGAATTGGGAATACCTGGAGCGAACTCAGGGCTCGCTCGGTTTTGGGCAAATGGGTACATTACGCGCTCACCTATGATGGAACTTCCCTTCGTTTGTTCGTAAACGGGGTGAAAAGCGATGAACTTGCCCTGACGGGAAGTCTCCACGTCAGCAACGATGCTTTGCGTTTGGGGGTTGATACGAAAATCATATTGGACGATTTCCGGATTTACGACAAGGGCTTGACCGAACAGCAAATCAGCCTTGTTTACGGTCTGAGTTCGGGGGATCTTGGGTTGCGTCCCTTGATTACGGGAACTTCCCCTTTCGTGAGCACTCCTTCACCCTCTTTGTCGGTCGCATTCCTCGAAGGAAACCAAACGATTTACGTCAATGGTCTTGCCGGGGCCGATCTCAATGTTACCGGAGCCGCCGTTCAATCTTTCTCGGACAACAACCCCTCCCCTGCCTATACCTTCGAGCTCAATGCCGCGGTCAATCCATCCATGGTTCGGGTGGAGGTTCCCTTTGATTCGGTCAACAAGGATCAAAACCGTAGCCAAGCGGGAGCTTTTGAGTTTCATCACCGAGTCGTTACTTCCGTTGAGAACGACCTCCTTGCCTGGTACACCATGGATGATTTCAACGGGAGTTTGGTGCTGGATTCTTCGGGGAGGGAAAGGCATGCTCGTTATCATGGATTGGATGCAACCGTTCCCGGCGGAGGGAATGTGACCTTTTCCAATTCTCATGCAACCTTGGTCGCCTCAAATGCTTTCGACAACATAGACAACGCGGCAAACGGCCGCTGGTTGGCCCGTCAAAATCAATTCCCCAACGTCTTTGTCCGTTATGACTTTGGTATTCCGACTGAAATCATGAATTATCGTGTCGTGGCTCAGCATTGGCAAACCGCAAACCGCTCTCCCAAGGCTTGGACCTTGCAGGGATCCAATGACGATGCAGCGTGGACCGTTCTTGATACAGTAACCGATCAAACCGGCTGGACTGCTTGGGAAAGCCGCGATTACGAGGTCGATAACCCTCAAGTTTTTCGCTACTACAAGATGGTTTTCACCGAAGCTACGGGAGCCGACACATGGCTAGGGGTAGCTGAAATCGATCTGCGTTCGAATCGTGCTTTGTCTGCCGGCAAGTTCGGGAATGCCATCGACTTGGATCAGGATTACCTGGATTTGCCTTTCCGGATCGATCAAGCGGGTACGGGGGACGGCCTTACTTTTTCTGCATGGGTTAGACCGGACCAAGTTCAGGGCGGAGTGGACAACGAGCGCATGATCTTTTCGACCGACAACGGGGGTTGGGATTGGTCCTTGGCATTCAGATACGGATCGTTGACCACTTGGGAGGGTTCTACGCGGGTGGAGTCGCTCCTTCAGGCATACTCTGGGAAATGGTATCACGTCGTTGGCGGTTTAGATCCGGGCCAGGGACGAAACGGTCTTTATTACAATGGGGAATGCACCACTTTTGA
>JAYOII010000441.1:0-2605 GCA_038118685.1 Opitutia bacterium | reverse complement strand
GGCGCGACCTTCGCTCTCGATAAGAAAACTGGAGAAACCAAGTGGAAAAGCCAGGTCTACCGTGCTGCCTACGGTTCCCCTACTTGCTTCACGCACGGGAAGACCAATCTGATTGCCGTCCTCAAAACCGACGGACTCGTGATTCTCGACGCCGCAAACGGCAAAACCCTTGCTTTCGAAAAATGGGAAACCAGTTATCGCACGAATGCCACCACGCCCATTGTCCAGGGAGACAAGATTTTCATTTCAACGGGGTACAAGCGCGGGTGTGCCCTTTTCCAGTACAAAAACGGTAAACTCACCAAGATCTACGAAAACCGGAACCTCTCCACCCATATGAACAATGCAATCCCCGTGGATGACTTTCTCTACGGTTTCGACGGAAACGTCCACATGGCGGGCCCCAAGGATTTCGTTTGCATTCGCTTTTCCACTGGAGAATTACAGTGGAGACAAAAGGATGGAGGCTTGATGGTCGGTTCCCTGATCGTGGCAGGAGACCGCATAATCGCTCTCGGGCAAAGAGGTGAAGTCGCCATTGCGCCCGTCGATTCGGAAAAGTTTTCTCCTCTTACCCGAGAACAAGTCATCGGCGGGCGCTGTTGGACCCCGCCTGTCCTTGCCCATGGCATGCTCTATTTGCGCAACGCGCGGGGCGACCTCGTTTGCCTCGATTTGCGCAAGTGAAACGCGGGATTGGGATCATCCTTTGCACCCTCTTGTCGGGAGATTGCGAACCACCTCCTCTTGCATCCGATGCCATTGTTTCAGCGAAAGAAAAGCATCGCAAACATCCCACAGCCAAAGCCCAAGCCGAATAAAAAGAAGGCAGACGATCCGGGCTAAAAAGTGATACCCAATTTACCGGGCTTCACGTTCGATTTCGCTGACAAAAGCCCGTAACCCTGTGTTGTCGGGCAAAACTTCAAGCAATCTTCTGGCATAAGGCAACGCTTCCTTCGGCTGCCTGCGCTGGACGTACAATTGGATTAGGGATTGGACGAACTCCGGGTTGTCGGGTTGCATATCAATCGCCTGCTTCAGGGCCTTGATGGCTTGGTCGAAGTTCCCGCTTTGCCAATAAGCAATGCCCAAATTGTATGGAATCCGTGGGTTATCCGTCCAATACCCGGCTGCCCGCTCCAAAGAGCGTATGGCCTCGGGCAAGCGCTTGCGATCCTCCGCGAGGAGGAGCCCCAAGGAATAATGAGCTTGACCCCAAGCAGGCTGGAGACGAACCGCTTCCCGCAGGAGTTCTTCCGCATCGCGGTTTTTGCCCTGTTTGCTTAGCAAGGTCGCCAAGTTCATACGAGCGGGAACGAATGTGCTTTCCCTTCCGATGGCTTCCCGGTAATGACGCACGGCTTCCATGGGTTGGTTCTGGTTTTCCGCCAAAATACCCAATGAAAGGTGAGACTCCGGACGGTCAAGGTTGCTGAGATAACGTTGCTTGAGCTCGGCGAAGGTTTTGCGAAACAATGCCAGCTCGCTTTTGGCGAAAACAGTCTCGGAAAGCCTGGAAAGAACACGGGCAGCCTCCGTCCTGACTGAAAGAACGGGATCCGACAGGACCGGGAGCAATGCTTGGCGAAGCTCATCGTCGGGCAAATCCTCGAGCTTTGAAACGGCTGCCACGCGCACCACCGAATCATTCGCGTCCAAATTACGCCGAGCCTCCTCGAAGGAAGCCTCGGTTAGAAATCGCCTGAGAGCAAGCAGAGCTCCCGCCCGAGTAAAGGCCGGAGCCTCCGAGTCACGGGTTGCTTCGAGCAGAAGTTTCTCGGCATTTGGCTTTCCGGAGCGAAAAGCATGAAAGGCTTCGGGGTGGCGAACTTCCTTGGGGCGACCGGGACCCTTTCGGGCAACGATCGCATCTGCAGCCCACTGCGCGTCTTTGTCTTCGTGGCAACGATTACAGGCATTGGGCATCCCAAACTTGACCGAAAGATCAGGCCGAGGAATCCGGATACTGTGATCCCTTCGGGCATCAATCCCCATGTAGGTTTTCTCCGGCATGTGACATTCCACGCACTTAGCTCCTTTGCTTCCGGGTTGATGAAAGTGATGGGTGGGAGAATCGTAAAAGGTCGGATTTTCGGGCGTTGGCGAGTGGCAACGCGTGCACAATTGGTTACCCTGCGCGTGGACCCGAACAGTATGCGGGTCATGGCAATCGACGCATTTGACGCCCTTGTGGAACATCTTGCTCTGAACATAGGAGCCGTACACGTAAACCTCATCGTCAATCTGCCCGTCCACGTGGTAAGTGGGCACCTGCATGTCCGGAGCCCAAGGTTGGACGACTTCGGGCAGAAAATGATCGAGGAAAGAAGAACCCGCATGGTGCCCCGGATGCACGAATCCGCGACGGGCATGACATTTGGCGCAGGACTCAATTTGAGCGACGTTCGTACTGTTGACGTCCGCCAGACCGAACCCCGGCATGCTTTGCCAGTCCTTTTCGGAACGGGCGAATTCGACGTGCCGGAGCCCGGGTCCGTGACAGGATTCGCATGCGACGTTCATCTCGGAATAGGCCGTCGCGAAGGTTTGGGACGAGGGTTCGAAAACCTTGCGCAAGTTCGTTGAATGGCAATCCGCGCAC
>JAYOII010000440.1:0-2614 GCA_038118685.1 Opitutia bacterium | reverse complement strand
TCCGGAGGCCATAGAGAACGTGCAGCAAGGTGCTTTTCCCTTTGCCTGATTGGGCCGCAAGCAGGCATTTCGCTCCCCTTTTGATGCGGAGGTTCTTCTCCCACACTTCGGATTCGGGGATGAACCTGTCCGGTATGGGGTGGGGGCGAAGGGATTGAAGTTCGATTTGCACGTCAACTCAGGAGAGAAAGGAAAGTAAGCCCCAAAATCGCCTCCTTTTCAACCTCCGATAGTTTTCCCGCTTCAAGCACTTCCTCCCGAAAGGTCATGAAGTCGGGCGCTTTCTGCTTTTGCGGGAAAACCCTCAGCGGGTAATCGCTGCCCCAAATAATTTTTTCATAGCCCGCCGTATCAATCAGCAAGCGGTAAAGAGAAGCGTCATAGAGGAGCGGACAGGCAGCCAAGTCGTAGTAGACGTTAGAAAGTTCGGGCCTCAATCGAGGGTTGAGTTCGTAAAAGGGAAACAACCCGCCTGCGTGAGCGAGGATGATCTTGAGGCGAGGGAATTGCTTTGCAAGCCAGAGAAAATCTTCAAGGGGGGTATGAATTCTGCCCGGATAATCGTGCCCAACGGGTTCGGTAACGTGAAAGTTCACGGGCCATCCTTTGTCTTGAGCAAATTCCATGCAGGACAGCCAAATTGGGTCGTGCATGGAAAATCCTTGAGCCCAGGGGTGACATTCCCCGATTCCGGAAAATCCTTGTTCATGCCTTTTTGACAATTCCCCGAGCGGATCCTCCATTCCGGGATGCAGGGCGGCAAAGGCATAGAACCGTTCAGGATCATCTTTGAGCCACCCGGCGTGCCACTCGTTGTGCAAAAGGCAGGTTTCGGGATTCTCCCAATACCAGGCGAGCAGGGCGCACCGGTCAATGCCCGCTTCATCCATGTCGTGGATCATCCGAATCCCGTCGGCCCATCCCTGAAGCCTGGGCCCCTTTTGCGGCAAAACCAATTCAAGCCAATGTTTTTCGCCTATTGCCTCGGAAAAGGCTCTCGGATCCCCGAAAACCTCGGGCGGGTAGCGATGAGTGTGGGAATCAATGATCACGACGCGATCTTGGCATATGACTTCCACCTCATCTTTAGACCAGGTGATTTCAGGTCAAGGGGCGATCAGGCGGAGTCCGCAGGTTGGTTGCTCGTTGATTCGAGTTTGCGGCTAAGAGAAGCCTCGATGAAAGAGGCGAAGAGGGGATGAGCTTGATTGGGCTTGGATTGAAATTCGGGGTGAAATTGAACGCCGACAAACCATGGGTGATCCTTGACTTCGACAATTTCAACCAAGTCCATTTCGGGGTTGGTTCCCGAAATGAGCAACCCTGCTTTCGAGAGCCGCTCGCGGTAATCGTTGTTGAATTCGTAGCGATGACGATGGCGTTCGGAGATTTCGTCCCGGGCATATGCCTGATGGGCGAGGCTATCCTTGCTAAGCGTGCATGGGCATGCTCCAAGCCTCATGGTCGCGCCTTTATCCTTGATGCCGACTTGCTCCTCCATGATGTGTATGACCGGATCGGAAGTCTCGGGATCGAACTCGGTGCTGTTCGCTTTTTCCAATCCCAAGACGTTGCGGGCGAAGTCGATCACGGCAATTTGCATACCGAGGCAGAGACCCAGATAAGGGATTTGATTTTCCCGGGCGTATTGGGAGGCTATGATCTTGCCCTCCGTTCCACGATCACCGAATCCTCCAGGGACCAAAATTCCGTCCAGTTTGGCCAAGTGGGCTTCCGGACCCTCACGCTCGATATCCTCCGCATCAATGTAAAGGACCTCGACCTCGCAATCATTGCGGATACCTCCGTGTACGATCGATTCGTTTACCGAGAGGTAAGAGTCCTGAAGGTCCATGTACTTTCCAACCATTCCTACCCGTACTTTGTGCTTCGGGTTCAGCAAACGGTGAACGACTTCTTCCCATTCGTCCAACTTGGGAGCGGGAGCATCGAGTCCGAGAAAGCGGGTGACCAACGTGTCGAGACCTTCCTTCTTGAGCATATGGGGAAGTTCGTAAATGGAGTGCGCGACGTCCAGTTCTTCGATAACCGCTTCTGGTTGGACACTGCAAAAGAGGCTGAGTTTTTCCCTGATTTCTTCAGTGATCGGCTGTTCGGTACGGCAAATCAGGATGTCCGGCTGGATTCCGATCTCGCGTAATTTGGCCACGCTTTGCTGGGTGGGTTTAGTCTTGAGTTCACCGGCGGCCTTGAGCGAGGGAAGCAGAGTCATGTGAATGAAAAGGACGTTTGCCTTTCCTACTTCGCTTGCAAACTGACGCATCGCTTCGGTAAAGGGCAAACCTTCGATGTCGCCGATCGTTCCCCCGATTTCCGTAATCAGAACATTGACTCCTTCCCCGGCTGCATAAATGCGGTCTTTGATTTCGTTGGTGACGTGAGGAATGACTTGAACCGTTTTTCCGAGATACTCGCCCCGCCTTTCCTTGCGAATGACCGACTCGTAAATCTGTCCACTCGTCAAATTGTTGAAACGGGATAATTTGCCCGAGGTAAAACGCTCGTAGTGCCCGAGGTCGAGATCGGTTTCCGCCCCGTCGTCCAAAACATAAACTTCCCCATGCTGAAAGGGGCTCATGGTTCCCGGATCGAC
>JAYOII010000439.1:0-2644 GCA_038118685.1 Opitutia bacterium | reverse complement strand
GTTCAGGACATTTCGCACCCCAGGTTTACCTATGCCGTGACCAAGATGCTTGGTGAGTCTGGATTTATTAACTATGCCGACAAACTTGATTTTGATTCGGTTATCGCTCGTTATCACAATGTTTATGGCCCGAGAATGGGCTTCAAGCACGTCATTCCTCATCTGGCGCAAAGGTTTACCGACGGCGAAAGTCCTTTCAAAGTATATGGTCATGATCAAACGAGATCTTTCAACTTTATAGAGGATGCGGTTCAGGGTACCGTTCTTGCCATGGAAAAAGGTGGCGCTGGACAAATCTATCACATAGGGGATACGGTTGAAATCACCATCGATGAATTGGTGCGGTTTGTGGGAAATATTTTCGAGTTCGATGGAAGATATGAAAATGCCCCTACCTATGCAGGTTCCGTTGCAAGAAGATGCCCGGACATATCAAAGGCAATGAATGAGCTCGGATATGCTCCTCGGATTAATTGGAAGGAAGGCGTTCGAAAAACCATAGATTGGTACAGGTCTTACCTAAAGAATTGCGAAAGTCTCCACGAATCTTTCTACGATCGGTCTAGTTGATCAAGTCTTTGCTTTTTGATCTGATTTTGTCTCTCTCGGATTTCTTCGTCTCTTCCGCCTGTATTTCTGATGAATGATTCTTTTAAAGAAGTCATAAATTTTGTTCGGTCCATTTACGGCAAAGAATTCGTGCCTTTGCATCGACCTGTATTCGAAGGCAATGAGAGGCAATACCTCGTTGATTGCGTTGATTCTAATTTTGTTTCGACTGTGGGTTCTCAGGTAGACGAATTCGAAAAGGACGTCGGGAAATTCGTGGGTTCGGACTATGCGGTGGCGGTTGTGAACGGAACCGCTGCGCTTCAAATTGCTCTTCAATTGGCTGGAGTTGGAAAAGACGAAGAGGTCATCACCCAAGCCGTTAGCTTTATTGCCGTCTGCAATGCCGTAAATTACATAGGAGCCAAGCCCGTTTTTGTGGACGTGGATTTGGACACTATGGGAATGAGCCCGCATTCGCTTGATTCCTTTCTGCGTAAGAATTCGACGATGCGGGATGGGCGAGCTTACAACAAAACGACCGGCAAACGGTTTGCGGCTTGCTGCCCTATGCATACTTTCGGTACTCCGTGCAGGATTCGGGAGATCGTTGAAGTTTGCGATCAGTTCGGCATACCTGTGGTCGAAGATGCAGCTGAATCCCTCGGTAGTTACTTGTCTGAACGGCATGTCGGAACCTTCGGAAAACTGGCCGCAGTGAGCTTCAACGGAAACAAGGTGATCACAACCGGCGGCGGCGGCATGATTCTTACCGATGACGAAAAGTTAGCGAATCGAGCAAGGCATTTGACGACCACTGCCAAAGTGGCTCACCCGTACCAATTTATTCACGACGAAATTGGCTATAACTTTCGCCTGCCGAGCTTGAATGCTTGCTTGGGCAGAGCACAGATGGAAAAGCTTGAAAAAATCTTACTTATCAAAGCACAGGTTCAATCTCTTTATGCCGATTTTTTTTATGACAAAAAATGGAAACTATTTTCCGCGCCCGAGGGAAGGACTTCGAATTATTGGCTCAACGTGTTACTGATGGATTCTTCAGATGAAAGAGACGCATTCCTCGAATATTCCAATGCACAGGGTGTGATGACGCGACCATTATGGGGCTTGCTGTCGGGGCAAGCAATGTTCCGCGAATGCCAAGCCGATGATTTGGTTCACTCGAAATGGTTGGAGGAGAGAATCGTTAATCTTCCATCAAGCGTACCTCAAGAACGATTTTTTCAATTGGCGTAGTCCCTTGAAATTTTTCGGGAAAAAAAGTTTGAAAAATTCCTAACCGATGGTGCCTAGAGTTTTGGATATTCTTTTTTCGGGCTTAAGTATTCTGGTGTTGTCTCCCTTGCTGGTGCCTGTCTCCATTTTGCTCCGCTTTACCGGAGAAGGAGAAATTTTCTTTTCTCAACCTAGAGTAGGCAAAAACGGAGAGATGTTCAACTTACTGAAGTTCGCAACTATGCTCAAGGATAGTCCCAATATCGGAACCGGTACGGTGACGGTCAAAGGGGATCCGCGAATCCTTCCAATCGGTCACTTTTTGAGGAAAACAAAGATTAACGAGTTACCGCAATTACTTAATGTCTTTCTGGGGCATATGAGCGTCATTGGTCCGCGACCTCAAGATCGCAGGTGCTTTGACGCCTTTCCCGAAAATTCGCAAAAGGAAATTGTGCGGGTTCGTCCTGGACTATCGGGAATCGGATCGATCGTATTTAGGGACGAAGAGAATCTGATGGACGATAGCTCCGATCCCGATGAGTTTTACGACCAAGTTATCATGCCGTACAAAGGCGGTTTGGAAGAATGGTATGTCCGCAACAATGGAGTGTTTACTTATTTCTTGTGTATTTTCATAACGGTTTGGATTCTAATCCGCCCAAAGTCATCCTTGTTGTGGAAAGTTTTGAAGGATTTGCCAAAACCACCGGCTCATTTGTCCGCGAAGCTTGGTCTTTGATGCTTTTTTCACATGTATCCCTCTGCGGTTCATAAACGCGTTGCCGAGCTTCACAAGCAAAGCATTGACCAAGGGTTTCTGCCCGTTTTGGGCGTTCGTTTTTTAACCATATTGTAT
>JAYOII010000438.1:0-2647 GCA_038118685.1 Opitutia bacterium | reverse complement strand
GAGTATGTCCTGCAAGGACGAAGAGGAACGTCGTGAAAAAAAAGGAAACGGAAAAAAGCTTTTTCAGTGTGAACATCATATAGTGGGTTAGGTGTTCAAAATATGCGGTTGTATCCAAGATTCGCAAGCCAGTACCGTTGACATCCATTACTTCGCCGAAGAAAGACTCCCTCGGACAACGAATGATTCGCCACCCGTATTGGACAAAAAAAAATTGCAAAAAACGTATTATTTTGTCGTTTTCAGCTAATTGATTTGAAAGAAATTCACTTAGTTTCTTATTATCGTTTGAGTATGCTCGCGCGAACTCCATACCAGCCCACCCCCTGAGCCAACCCTTTGTGGGCATAGGCAAACTAACTCTTAACCCTTTTCAACAACGGCTTTCCAAGCCACCAACCCACAAACAAAACCTAAGAACATGAAAACAAGACTCCTCCTCTTGTCGATGATCTGTGCCTTCGCCTCCTCGGCGACCGCCGCTCCACCCGATGTCACGAACATCAATGCGAGCCAACGCTCGGGCACCAAACTCGTCGACGTCACCTACAACCTCGCCTTGGATGCCGGGCAGACTGCCTTCGTAGAACTTTGGTTCAGTCCCGACAATGGACTCACCTTCCCGGTTCGA
This sequence comes from Opitutia bacterium, assembly GCA_038118685.1. GTDB lineage: Bacteria > Verrucomicrobiota > Verrucomicrobiia > Opitutales > Seribacteraceae > Seribacter. Next base: position 2,016 of record JAYOII010000438.1, on the reverse strand, counting down.
TGCACCGCTATCAGCGGCGACGTCAATGCAAGCGTAACGGCCGGCAACGGCAAATCCGTCGTTTGGAACGCCGAAGCCGATTGGGATCAACAGTTCACCAACAACGGCAAAATCCGGGTCATCGCCACCTACGGAAACGAAGCCTCCGGTTTTGCCGGTTCAGGTTCCGGTGGCGGGGGCGGAAGCGGATCCGGTTCGGGCTACGGCAACCTCAACTCGGTTCCATGGAATCCCTTCTATGAACCTTATTCGGGTGCCGGCGGCGCAACGACATGGACTAATTATGCGGTTCCAGTTACTGATCCCGGGCCCGATCAAATCACCGGAACAGCAGATGACATGACGACAAATATTGCTCAAGAAATCACCGGATCCACCCTCACCAATATCCACGCCGACGCAACGGAAGTGACCAACGCCAAATGGAACGAGGTCGCAACCTGGGGGCGTAACAACGGCTACACCAACTTGCAAGACGCGCCCACCAACGACGACAACCCTCGGGCCAACGTCACTTTTTGGGATGCCTTGCGCTGGTGCAACGCCCGTTCCGAGAAAGAAGGTCTGACGCCCGCCTATTACATGGATGTGAACGAGGCAGTTAAGGACGTCAACCAAAACGGAACCTACGAAGCAGGAGAGTACTACGACTCGGATGGGAACGGACAATATTCCCCTGGTTTGACAACCGTTTTCCGGGCCGGAGCGAACATTCCCAACTACGGAAGAGATGTATCGGTCGGGGTTCAGCCGGATCAACATTATTCCAGATTGTACCCCATCAGAAAGGATGCCATCGGCTATCGTTTACCAAGCGTACGAACTTTTTTCAAACTTGCCACCGGCGGAAACCATCAGAAAATATGGCCCTGGGGCGATGAAAACCCACCTGGTTTGGGAGCTCCCGAATTCACTGATTTTGCCCAATACGTCCGAGCCACCTCCGGAGGGGTGAGCTTTACCTCCGCATCACCCGCTACCTCTCGCCAACCCAATGGTTACGGTCTCAAGGACGTCATCGGTAACCTCGCCGAATGGTCGGAGGAGGCTTATGAATGGGATGACGGAACCGGCAACATGACTAAAACTTTTCCATTCTTGGGTGGTTCATACGCGGGTCTGATGTCTGGCGGAACGCCCGAGAATCTATGGTCTTTGTGGGGAGACTCCCCCTCAAGCACCCATACTTCTCCAACCATCGGACTTCGCTGCGTCAGGTACGAACCGTAATCAAAGCCGAGCTCAAGACACAGGCAGCATAAGTCCGCCTTTTGATGAAAGCCCAAACCCGTCTTTCCCCCCCATCGCGCTCTTGGAGGAGTCGCGCGGTGGTCTGCGGATTGATGGTTTGGGCCATGGCGGCGAACCCGATCGGGCTGTGGGCCGACAACAACCAAAGTGACTTCGGAGATTCAGCTCCTTTTCCTTTGGACACTACGGACCAAGCTACCTACGGAATAGGGGATTCGAATGGATTCCCCCTCGACACGGGCGGGGACGACGGCACCATCAAATCAGGTTCGGGCATCTCTCCTTCCCCAGGTTTCAGGCTCGATACCCGGAGCAATCCGGCGAGCGTCGATTTCAACCAAAGCGGAATGGGTGAGTTCGGGACTTTCACCCTCGATACGGGTGGATCCCCCTCAAGTTACGAAAACAACCAGAGCGACTTCAACGACTCGGGGGGCTTTGATCTCGATACGAATGATCCGATTCTGAGTGGCTTTTCCGATTCCCCGGGGTTCCCGCTTGATACGGGAGGGGAAAACGGTGAAATCAAGACAGACTCGGGAGATTCGGCAGGGTTCCCCCTCGACACCCGCGACTCCGGTTCGAACGGCAACCTAGCCCAATTCGACTTCAATGATTCCAATGGGTTCCCTCTCGATACGGGTGGTCCCTCGGGGTCCGCCCCCAACCAAGCCCCCGCCTTCCAATCCGACGGAAACCTGTCCATTTCGGAAAACCAAACCTTCGTCTTCGACTTCAACGCGACCGATCCGGACGGCGACACCC
>JAYOII010000437.1:0-2679 GCA_038118685.1 Opitutia bacterium | reverse complement strand
CCTTGGCGAAGAGCCCGCCCGCGAACTCCCTTTTCAGCCGGGTGAGACCTTGAACTATGATCTCAAGTGGGGCCTTTTCCCCGTGGGGTCGGCAACAATGAAAGTTCTGCCCAAGGAGGATGAAGGAGGCGATGGTTTTCACCGCTTGAGCTTTTCCGTCCGAACCAATGAATTTGCGGATGCCTTTTACAAAGTGAGAACGAATATAACGAGCGTGGTCGACCGAACCTTCAGTAAGTCGATGCGGTATGAAAAATCCCAAAAAGAAGGCAAGACGAAGCGGGAAATCGAAGTGCTTTTTGATTATGATGCCGGAAAAGCGAGCTATTTCGAATCGGGGCGCCTGGTGTCGACTTTGCCGATTCCGTCTCAAGTCCTCGACCCGTTGTCCATTGCCTATTTTTTCCGGTTGGGCGAATTGAAAGCCGAAACCGAAACCACCTTGCCGACCTGTGACGGCAGGAAGTTGAAGATGATCAAGGTTCGGACCGGAAAAACCGAGAAGATTCGCGTGCCTGCAGGTACTTACAAGGCCATGGGAACGATTCCCGAGATGAAGGATCTGAGTGGTGTTTTCAAAAAAAGTCCGGAGGGCATTCTTCGCATTTGGTATTCCGCCGACTCGCGGAAGATCCCCGTAAGGATCAGCAGCAAAGTAGTGGTGGGAAGCTTCACCGCCCGGCTTGTGTCAGCCGAGGGACTCAAAGAGAAGTAAGCAAGGACTGGGAGTCCTAGCCTTCGCCGATCGAGCTTTTCATTAGCTCGACGAAGGAACGAAGAGCCGGGGTAAGCATACGGCTCTTCTTATGAATGATGGCGAGCGGTCGAACGTGCGCCCCATGATCCAGTTTGCAAGTGGTCAATTGATTGCGCTCGATCTCATTGGTCACCGTGTTCCCTGGAAGGATTGCGATGCCGGCATTGATTTCCAGGGCTCTCTTGACGGTTTCAACATTGTCGAATTCCATGACGATGGAAATTTCAACACCAGCTCCACTCAAGATTTCGTCGGTGGCCTTTCGGGTGGGAATGTCTTTCTCGAAGGAAATGAAATCCTGCCGACTCAAGTCCTTCACGGTGAGATTTTTTTTCTTGGCGAGGGGGTGCTCCGGATTCATCGCCACGACGAGCTCGTCCTGAGCAAAGTTGATGGAGGTCAGTTCCTTGTGGTTAACGGGGAATGCGACCAATCCGATGTCGGCAGTTCCGTGCAAAACATCTTCATAAACGAGGTTGGCCCGTCGGTATTCGACTCGTGCGTTTACAGAAGGAAATTCCTTAATGAAAGATTTCAAGTAAGGAGGGAGCTCATGAAGGCCAATGCTGTTAACGGTTGAAATTTGGATCGTCCCGCTAACGATGTTTCTCATCTCTTGAATTTCGCAATTCAGTTTTTCATACAAGGAAAGGATTTCCTTGAAAGTCGAATACAGAGCCGTTCCTTGCGGAGTGAGGCGAAATTTCTTTTGATTGCGGTCGATGATCAGCATGTCATAGTGATTCTCCATGGCCTTGAGCTGTTGACTGACGGCCGATTGAGTCACTTCGTTCAGTCGGGCCGCCTTCGAGAAGCTTTGGGTCTCGACCAAGTCGCAGAAGGTCTTGAAGTTTTGAATATGCATACTTAATAACTATAAAGGTAGCTAATTGATTGCAATTTTATTATTTGCTCAGATAAAGAGGTATTATGCTAAATGAAGAACAATTTAGGGGAAATCTTTCCGAATTGACGGGCCGAATCGAACGATTTTGTCTTGAATTCAATCGTTCGCCGGATGAAGTTACCTTGTTGCCGGTGACCAAAAAATGGCCGAGCGAAGCCGTTCGCTTTTGTCAGCGGGCCGGAATCTCTCGAGTCGGGGAAAACCGCGTTCAGGATGCCCTCGTCAAGCAGCAAGAAACAACGGGCATACTCTGGGAGCTTATTGGTCATCTGCAAAGCAACAAGGCAAACCAGGTGATTGGGCGCTTCGAACGAATTCAAACGGTTGATTCCCTGAAATTGCTTGGCAAATTACAGGCGGGGGCCGAGCAAAAGGGGGTAAAGTGCAAAATTCTTCTGCAGGTCAACACCGGGGAGGATCCCGCCAAGTTCGGGCTTTTGTCTGAACAAGTGGACGCAGTGCTCGAGCGGGCTCTGGGTTGCTCCAATCTCTTGGTGGAAGGTTTGATGACCATAGCTCCATATGCTCCCGGAGAACCCACGGTCGCCCGGCGGGCCTTTGGCCGGCTTAGAGAACTCAGGGATCGCCTGAATGGAGATTTCAATCTCGGCATGAAGGAGTTGTCCATGGGGATGTCGGGAGATCTTCGGGAAGCCATTGAATCGGGTAGCACGATGGTTCGGGTCGGTTCCGCTTTGTTCGGGCAAAGGGGTGAATGAAGTTTGACGTATGAGGGCTTGCCCCGGATGGGAGAAGGCGCGACTATGATTTCAATGGAAATGAAAGACAAGAAACGGTTCGCAAGACGGTGGAGGCCCTTTCGCGCCCTGCTTGACGACGAATCTCCGCTTGTTCGAAAAGCTTTGCTTAACCAACTCGAGGAAAATGCCGAGGAGGGGGTTGTTTTCCTACGGGAAATGTCTGAAGATGAAGATCCGCTTTTGGCCAGGCATGCTCAAGATTTGATGAAATCGCTTGGCTGGGTGGATGGAGTAAGTGGCTTCATCGAATTTAT